>CACYET010000001.1 GCA_902773515.1 uncultured Eubacteriales bacterium
GCCTGCTCGCCCGGCTCCGGCACGGCGTTTGCCGCCGCCTCGACCGCGGCCTGCTCGCCCGCCTCCGGCACGGCGTTTGCCGCCGCCTCGACCGCGGCCTGCTCGCCCGCCTCCGGCAGCTCGCCCTCCGCCAGCGCCGCCAGGCTGCTCAGCATCATGATCAGCGCCATCCACAGCGCCAGCAGCTTCTTCGTTCTCTTCATGGGTATGCCCCTTTCCCGCGCCGCGCGGACATAATATGTTACATTAATATTACTCCTTTTCTTACCATTTTGTCAACGTGTTCATAACACGAAATTCAAGCTTTTTTGTGATATTAGACAGTCCAAAAGCCTTCCCCTGTGGGGAAGGTGGCCGAACGAAGTGATGTCGGATGAGGTCCCCTTGCCTTCCCCTTTGGGGAAGGTGCTGAGCGAAGCGAAGCGGATGAGGTCGACATGGTAAAGCGATGCGATAGTGCGCTGACCGACCTCATCCGGCGCTGACGCGCCACCTTCCCCAAAGGGGAAGGCTTTTGGGTTACTGCGTGGACGCTGAATGTAGGGGCGGCAATGCGCCGCCCGCCTGAATCCGGTTGCTGCATCTGCAATACTGCGCGGCAGCAATTGGAACCCGGCACCGCCGGGGGGCGGGCGGCGCATCGCCGCCCCTACGGGGAACGACCTCTCCCGCCTCACTTCGTTCGGCACCCTCCCCTAAAGGGGAGGGCTTTTGGGCGGGCGGCGCTACTTGCAAGCGCAACATTCGCATGCTACAATAGAAGGCGGAATAGGAACCAATATCCGCCGAGGAGCGATTTTATGGACGATACCCGGAAGCGCGCGGGCTGGGACACGGTGATCCGGCCGCGCAAGGGCTGGTTTGACATCGACTTCAAGGGCCTGGTGCGCTATCGCGACCTGATCCTGCTGATGGTGAAGCGCAATTTCACCGTGCTCTACAAGCAGACCATACTGGGCCCCGCCTGGGTGGTGATCCAGCCGCTTTTGACCACGCTGGTGTTCACGGTGGTGTTCGGCAACCTGGCCGGGCTGCCCACCGACGGCGTGCCGAAGTTCTTGTTCTACATGGCCGGCAACATCATGTGGCACTTCTTCGCCCAGTGCCTGACCGTGACCAGCGAGACCTTCACCAAGAACAGCAAGCTGTTCGGGAAGGTGTACTTCCCGCGGCTGGTGATGCCGTTCGCGACGGTGCTGACCGAGATGATCAACTTCGCGGTGCAGTTTGCGCTGTTCATCGTGTTCGTGGCCATCTACGCCGCCAAGCCCGACAGCGGCGTGCACCCCAACTGGCAGCTGATATTGCTCACGCCGCTGATGCTGTTGCAGCTGGGCGTGCTGGGGCTGGGCTTTGGCATCATCATCTCCGCGCTGACCACGAAATACCGCGACCTTGCGATGCTGGTGTCCTTCGGCGTGCACCTGTGGATGTACGGCACGCCCGTCACCTACTCCACCAGCATGATCGCCGACAAGTTCCCCCAGCTGCTGGGCGTCTACATGCTCAACCCCATCACGCCCATCATCGAGCTGTTCCGCGCCGCCTATTTGGGCGTGCCCCGCTATTCCTACGGGTATAATTTGCTGAGCGTGGGCGTGACGGCGTTCGTGTTCCTCCTCGGCGTGGTGCTGTTCTCCAGGACCGAGAAGACGTTTATGGATACGGTGTGATTCCGCTTCATCGTGGCGTCGCCGGATGCCGAAAGGTACAGATCCTTCGACTTCGCTGCCGCTTCGCTCAGGATGACAGACAACGCGATACGGTGTCATTCTGAGCGGAGTGTCGCCGAAGGCGAAACGCAGTCGAAGAATCTGTAGGCTGAAATGATCCGCCACATAGCGATAGAACGGATACTTCTTGCAGAAAGGAATCAATATGTCAGAACGAGTACTCGAAGTCGACGGCGTCTCCAAGCAGTACCGGCTGGGCATGATCGGCGGCGGCACGCTGCACGACGACCTGAACAGCTGGTTCGCCCGCGTGCGCGGCAAGGAGGACCCGAACGTGAAGATCGGCAAGGAACACCTCGCCGTCAACCAGAAGTTCTGGGCCCTGAAGGACGTGTCCTTCAACGTCGACCGCGGCGACGCCGTGGCCCTGCTGGGCCGCAACGGCGCGGGCAAGAGCACCATGCTCAAGCTCATCAGCCGCATCACCGCGCCCACCGAGGGCGAGATCCGCATCCGCGGCCGCGTGGCCAGTTTGCTGGAGATCGGCACCGGCTTTCACCCGGAACTCAGCGGCCGCGACAACATCTACCTCAACGGCGCGATTTTGGGCATGAACCGCGCGGAAACCACGCGCAAGCTGAAGGAGATCATGGAGTTTTCCGAGATCGAGCCCTTCATCGACACGCCCGTGAAGCGCTACTCCAGCGGCATGTACGTCAAACTCGCCTTCGCCGTGGCCGCGCATTTGGACCCGGACGTGATGATCTGCGACGAGGTGCTGGCCGTGGGCGATCTGGCGTTCCAGCAGAAGTGCCTGACGAAGATGAGCGAGATCGCCCGCAGCGGCCGCGCCGTGCTCTATGTCAGCCACAATATGCGCACCGTCAGCCAGCTTTGCAACCGCGGGCTGTACCTCGACGGTGGCCATTTGACCTACGACGGCACCGTGGAGCGCGCGATGGAGCTCTACGGCGGCTCGAGCGCCCGCAGCGTGCAGCGCAACCTGGACGAGGTGCCCCGCACGAAGGATCGCGGCGACACGATGCGCATGCTGTCGATCCAGTTTGAAAACACGCAGGCGCTGGAATACGAGATGGATTCGTCGATGCAGTTCACGCTCACCTGCGTCTCCCACATCGCCGAGCCCCGGCTGCGCCTGCGGCTGATATTGCAGAACAGCATCGCCACGCCCATCGCCATGACGCAGACGGAGCCGTTCGAGGTGGCCGCCGAGGAAACCTTCACGCGCAGGATCAAATTCCCGCTGGACGGCGTCGCCCCCGGAGAGTACATCATCAAGCTGTCGCTCGTGTCCGGCACGCCCCGCGGCCGCACGAACTACTATGACACCATCGTGGACGTCAGCCGCTTCGTGATCGTGGACGACCCCGCCGTCAATTCCGGCTTCATCTGGTCCGAGCGGCTCTGGGGCAACGAGCGATTGAAGCCGCTGGAGATGGAGTAAACCAAAGCCCTCCCCTTCAGGGGAGGGTGCCTGCGAAGCAGGCGGGAGAGGTCGCCTCCGCAAACAAGGCGCCGATCGACAGGTTTGCGCCGGGAAACGACCTCTTCAGTCATGCTGCGCATGACAGCTTCCCCTGAAGGGGAAGCCTTTTGCTGCCCGTTCAAACCACCTGACGATATGAAAGGAGCCTCCCATGATCGCAGAGATTCTCTCCGTGGGAACGGAGCTGTTGATGGGCCAGATCGCCAACACCGACGCGCAGTACGTCTCGCGGCGGCTGGCCGAGCTGGGCGTCGCCCTCTACCGCCACACCGCCGTGGGCGACAACCCCGCGCGCGTGAAGGAGGCGCTCGGCGAGGCGCTCTCCCGCGCCGACATCGTCATCACCACCGGCGGCCTCGGTCCCACCGAGGACGACCTGACCAAGGAGATGGTGGCGGAGTACTTCGGCCTGGAGATGCAGCTGCATCGGCCCAGCCTGGAGGCCATCGAGGCGTTCATGGCCCGCGTCGGGCACCCGATGGGCGAAAACAACCGCAAGCAGGCCTACTTCCCCGTCGGCGCGCTGATCCTGCCCAACGCCTGCGGCACCGCGCCGGGCTGCGTGGTGGAGGCGCAGGGCAAGGCCGTGGCCGTGCTGCCGGGGCCGCCGCACGAATTGAAGGACATGTTTGAAAAGCAGCTGGCCCCGTGGCTGGCCCGGCGCAGCGGCGCGCACATCGAGTCGCGCTTTCTGCGCGTGTTCGGCATCGGGGAATCGCGGCTGGAGACGATGCTGAAGGACCTGTTCCACACCGACAACCCCACGCTGGCGCTGTACTGCGGCCCCGGCGAGGTGCAGGCGCGCGTCAGCGCCCTCGCCAAGGACGCCGACGCCGCGCGGGCGATGATCGCGCCGCTGGAGGCGGAGATCCGCCGCCGCCTGGGCGACGCCGTCTACGGCGAGGGCGCGGACTGCTCCATCGAAAAGACGGCCTTCACCCTGCTGAAATCGCGGGGCGAGACCGTCACGTTCGCCGAGAGCTGCACCGGCGGGCTGCTGGCGGCGCGGCTGGTGGGCGTGCCCGGGGCCAGCGAGGTGCTCGGGGAGAGCCACGTCACCTACGCCGACGCCGCGAAGGCGCGGGTGCTGGGCGTGAAACCCGAGACGCTCGAAAGATATACCGCCGTGAGCGCCGAGTGCGCCCGGGAGATGGCCGAGGGCGCGCGGCGCATCAGCGGCGCGGACTGGGCCGTGTCCACCACCGGCTACGCCGGCCCGGACGGCGGCGCGGACGGCACGCCCGTGGGCACGGTGTTCATCGCCGTCGCCGGGAAACACGGCACGCAGGTGAAGGAGTGCCACTTCCGCGGCCAGCGCGCGTTCATCCGCACCCTCGCCGCGTCGTGGGGGTTCAATATGCTACGGCTGGAGATGGAAAAATAAAAACGGGGCGGCGTTGCGCCGCCCCGTTTTTATTCCTCCAGCGCCGTCTCCTGCCGGCTCAAATACACGCAGTACACCGCCGCCACGGCGATCGTCGCGACCATGTACACGGTGTCCGCCGCCATGCTGTCGGTGCCAAACATGCTCGCGGCGTCCACCAGTCCGTGCACGATCACGCACGGCCAGAGGCTGCCGCCCTTCATATAGGCAAAAGTGAATATGAAACCCCAGGCCACGGCGAAGCACACCTGCAGGAGCGTCTCCAGGCTCGCCTGGCCCGCCAGCATGTTCACGATGTGGCCCATGCCGAACGTCACCGCGGAGATGATGATCGCGGGCGTCGGGCCGTCCTTCTTCAGCAGCGCCCGGAACAAAAAGCCGCGGAACAGCAGCTCCTCCACGTAGCCGACCAGCAGCATCGACAGCACCGCGCACACCTGCGCCATGCCTGAATAGCGCACGCCGAGGCCGCCCCACAGGTTGCCCGTCGCCAGCACCCACATCGGGATGAACCACCAGCAGCGCCGCGAATCCTTTGCCCAGCCCGTCAGGCCGTACTTGCCCGCCAGTTTGTAGCGCAGCACGAACGCCGTCGCGCCCGCCGCGATCGCCGCCAGCGCGAGCAGCATCCACGGGCTCTCGTCGCCCAGATTGCCGCGGATCGGGATCGTCAGCACGCAATACGCGACGATCCACAGCACCGCGAACAGGATCGGCTTGTTGTCATACAGCTTCTTCATTCTGATCTCTCCCCTTCTCTTTCCGCGTTTTCCAGCATTTCGACGCAACGCGCGCACCAGTCGCGCACCATGCGCTCGTACATCACGCCGTATTCCGCCGTCATGCGCCAGTACAGCGCCTTCGCCGGGTCGTCCGCCTGGGCGCCGTAGTCCGCCGCGCTGCGCATCACCGCATCGCTCTCGCCCGTGAACTCGGACGCCTGGGCCTCGATGGCCTTGAAGAACGCCCGGTTTTCCTCGACGCCGCACTCGCCCCGAAAGAACGTCTTTAACAGCAGCGGGCTGCGCTCGTACTTGGGCAGGTTGTCCGCCCGCAGCCAGCGCATCAGTTCCTCCCGGCCCGCGGGCGTGATGGAAAACACGTTCTTGTCCGGCCGCCCGGACTGCTCCACGCGCGTCACCCGCACCCAGCCCTCGCCCTCCAGCGTCCGCAGCTCCCGGTAGATCTGGCTGGTCTGCACGGGCCAGAAATACCGGAGCGAATCCCGGAACACCCGCATCAGCTCGTAGCCCGTCGTGTCGCCGTAGCTCACCAGCCCCAGTATCCCGTGTTTGAGCATGCCGTCCCCTCCCCTCATCTGCCACTTGTGCACCATTATAATTCCACAAGTGGAATATGTCAAGTCCAAAAAGCGCACCGCCGGTAAAGAGCGCCACAATAATGTCCCCCGAACGACCACTGCGATGTCAACTTTATACATCTATGAGTGACCAATGAAGATCAGCGCCTCTGGGTCAATAAGGTTCAGAAGCATATTTGTAAGAACGGAATGAAACAATAACGCAAGGCCTTGACAAGTGACCTTTCGTTCACTATAATAGGTGAACGAAAGGTCACCATTCTATGTATGGAGGTTGCTATGGCGAACGGCACAAAAGAGAGAATACTTGCCGCTGCACTGGAGATGTTTTCACAAAACGGCTATGCAGGGACAAACATTCGGGAACTGAGCGCATCTCTCGGGCTTGTGAAGTCCGGGGTCTATAAACATTTTGAGAGCAAAGAAGCGATTTGGAACGCACTGCTGGATCAGATGATTACCTATTATGCGGACCACTTTGGGTCGGCAGAACATCTGCCGACTGTACCGGATTCGCTGGAAGGGCTTGTCACGATGACCATGCAGATGGTGTACTTCACTGTGCATGATGAAAAAGTGATCATGACGCGCAAGGTGTTGACGCTTGAGCAGTTCCGGGACGCACGTGCGCGGGAATTGGCAACAAAGCACTTTCTCACAGGGCTTACAGACATATTCACACGGATATTTACAAGTATGATGGATAAGGGTCTGCTTCGGAAGGATAATCCTGAAATGCTCGCATTTGCCTATACTGCGCCGATCTCTGCGCTGATCCATATGTGCGACCGTGAGCCGGAAAAAACAGAAGAAGCGATCAGGCAGGCAGAGGCCTTTAGTCGGCATTTTATCCGGGTTTACGGGCAGGAGGACTGATTAGACCGCCCAGTCAGGCATGGGGTATTGCCTGCCGCGAGAAGGGGATGACAACGAATGGTTTTGGAAACAAAAAGACTGTTGCTTCGGGAAATGAACCCTGAGGACTACGAGGCGCTGTTCCGGGTGCTTGGCGATCCGGAAACGATGTGGCATTATCCCTACACTTTCGATGGGCAGCATGTCAGGGATTGGATCGAACGGAACATAAAGCGTTATCGAAAGGACGGCTTCGGGCTGTGGGCGGTCTGCTTAAGGGACACCGGTGAGATGATCGGCGACTGCGGGCTGACGCTGCAGAATATCAACGGGGAAATCCTGCCCGAAATCGGCTATCACATCCGCCGCGATTGCCAGCGGAAGGGTTATGCCCGTGAAGCCGCAATGGCTGTGCGCAACTGGGCTTTTCAGAATACCGACTATCCGGCGTTGTATTCGTACTGCAAGTACACCAATATACCGTCGATCAAGACGGCGGAATCCATCGGCATGGGCTTTGACCGCGAATACCCGGACGAAGTCAACGGAACCACCCATGTCTCGGTCATTCGCAGGGAGGATTTGATTGAGAACATGATCCACTGGGCCGAGGCCAGGCTCGGCAGCACGAAATATGTGGGCTGGTGCCTGTCCTTCATCGAGGACGCGCTGGAAAAGAGCAATGAAATCGAGGTTTTCGGTGGGGACAGCGCGAAGGAGTCTGCTTTGCTCTATGCTGACGGAATGCGTCAGGGCATGCCGGAGCGAGGCGCGTTTGTCTTCTATGATTGCATCTGTCAGGGCTCGGACGGTCCGGCCAACTGGGGTCACTGTGGCATCAGCCTTGGGGACGGCAAGATCATCCATGCCTGGGATACGGTGCGAATCGACGATTACCGGGAGATCGAAGCCATGACAGCGCTCTCCGGGAATCATCCGCAATACATTGGATGGGTGCCAGTGGATCGGGTATTGATGCAGAACGAGGAGGATTGTGTGACCAGCTATGACTTAAAAATCCCGGAAATGCTTGCCAACTACACGGACAAGGGCTGTGAAGTCAAGGACCTTGCCATCTATATGGGAATGAATTATCAATACAAGAGATTGGACAAACACAATTTCACTAGTCATTCATTGGATGAATTTGTCCGCCACCAGACTGTTGCAGAATGTTGGAGAAAGATAGACAACGATTGGAATCTTGTGCCGAATGTCTATGAAGAAAACTGGTCGCAGATGCAGTGCCGGGAAATTGCAGAAGACGTGGTGCATCATATAAACCTTGACCAGACTGGCTTTGGCGCCTTCGATGGCGAGCGGATCATTGGGTTTGCGACCGTCTCCCATCGTATGTTCGGAGCTGCGGCAAGATATGTGCAGCTGGTTTGTCTTCAGATATCAGAGGAATACAGGCGTCAGGGCATCGGCAGGAAGCTCTTTTCTATGGCTTGTGAAGAGGCTCGGCGGCTGGGTGGAGACAAACTGTATATTTCGGCTCATTCCTCAAAAGAGTCACAGGCGGCCTACCGGGCACTTGGATGCAGTTACGCAGAAGAAATCAATGAGGAACTGGCCGCAGCGGAGCCCTTTGATGTCCAAATGGAATACAGATTATAAAAAACTCTGCAGCTTGCACCGCACACTGGAAAGACTTCACCGAACCTCCCCCGCCTGAAATCCCCATCGAAAAGAATGATGGAACCGAGTTATCCACCTGATTCACCGCTGCCTCGTAAAGATTTGCCAAAACGCTTGACAAAGCTCCCCGATTGCGTTATAATATCCCTTGCGTTGATGAAAACGCGCCGTCGCGGGGTAGAGCAGTCCGGTAGCTCGTCGGGCTCATAACCCGGAGGTCGAGGGTTCAAATCCCTCCCCCGCAACCACCGCCAACCATGAGGAAACTCGTGGTTGGCTTATATGCCGGCGTATCTCAGTTGGCTAGAGAATCCGGTTCATACCCGGAGTGTCATTGGTTCGAATCCGATCGCCGGTACCAGCGCGCGCCATCCCTGAGGGATGGCGCGCTTTCCTATGTGTTTTATCGCAGTTCGCGGTACAGGCGCATCGCGGCGGCGCAGTCGCGCATGCCCTCGGTGGCGCCGGGGCGGCTGAGCGAGCAGGCGGCCGCGGCGGTGCCCAGCTCGATGGCGTCGCGCAGGGGCCAGCCCTTCCAGGCGGCGTAGAGCACGCCGGAGCAGAAGGCGTCGCCCGCGCCGACGGAGCCCTGGATGTAGCCCGCGGGCAGCTTCAGGCCCGGCACCTCCACGTAGCCGTCGTGCTCGTCCAGGCCGAAGCCGCCCTGGGGACAGTGGACGACCGCCCACGTGGACACGCCCATCCGCTTCAGGCAGGAAAGCGCCTCGGGCAGGTTTTCGCGGATCAGCGCGCCGGAATCGTCCAGCAGGCGAACGCCCGTGGCGGCCTGGGCCTCGGCCTCGTTGATCACGCAGTAGTCGGCGTACTTCAGCGCCGGGGCCACGATGCGCCGCGCGCGCTCCCCCGCCTCGGTCACCATGTCCACCGACGTGCGGATGCCCCGCTGCTTCGCGGTGTGCAGAAGCCGCGCCAGCTTGGTGCCGTACTCGGCGTCGGGCGCGTCCAGCGCGTCCAGCAGCAGGATGTAGCCGATGTGCAGAAGGTCCACGTCCAGGCCGTCCCAGTCGATGTCCGCCTCGCAGAAGTCGGCGCTCGCGCCCTTGCTGTAGTAGAACGAGCGCTGCTTGCTGACCTCGTCGGCCATCACGAGCGTGAACGACGTGGTGCCCGCGCGCACGACGCGGCTGAGGTCGATGTTCGAAAACGCGCGCAGGCGCGCAAGCATGTAGTCCCCCGCCTCGTCCTCGCCCACGCGCCCCAGCGCCGTCAGCGGCAGGTCGGCATCCAGCGCGGCCAGGTCCATGATGTCGTTGCACATGCAGCCGCCCGTGGAGCGGCTCATCTCACCCACGATGTTCGTCAGCTCGCCCGGCTTCGGGAAGCCCCGGATCGGATAGAGGATGTCCAGCACCGTGGTGCCCGCCACGGCAATGCCCTTCTTCATGCGCCTCGCCTCGCTTTCCGAATCCATTATACATCATTTCGACGGGAAGCGCCAGATAAAATAGCGTGAAATGCGGCAGCCGCTATTCCTGTTCCCTGTTCCCTGTTCCCTCTCCCCTATTTCACCTTCCCTTGCTTTACGCCGCGCGACATCTATGCTATAATAGGCGCAACTGTATGATATCATCCCCGAAAGGATTGTTTACCATGGAAATGAAGGAACAGAGCAAGCGGCTGGCGATCCTGATCGACGCGGAGAACGTGGTGCCCGCCAGCGCGGACGCGATCTTCGAGCACGCCGCGGCGCTGGGCACCATCGTGCGCCGGGAGATCTTCGGCGCGGCGTCGGCGCTGGGCGCGTGGGTGAACCCCGTGCTGAAGTACGCCATCCACCCGAACCTGACCATCAAGGCCGCCAAGGGCAAGAACAGCTCGGACATCGCGCTGGTGATCGGGGCGATGGACCTGCTGGTGGAGGGCGGCGTGGACACCGTGATCATCGCCTCCAGCGACAGCGACTTCTCCGCGCTGTCCGTGCGGCTGCGCAACGCCGGCATCGACGTGATCGGCATGGGGTTGGAGAAGTCCAACGACCTGTGGCGCACCGCGTGCTCCAGCTTCGTGGTGCTCGGCAACGGCAAGGCGGCGTCCAAGAGCGCCGCGAAGGCTGCGACCCCGAAGGCCACGACCCAGAAGGCGGCATCGACCCCGAAGGCCGCGCCTGCCCAGAAGGCCGCGCCCAAGCCGGAGGCGGCGCCCGCGCCTGCGAAGGCCGAGGGCACCCGGTCCGCCGGCAAGACCGCGAAGGCCGCCGCGATGACCCACGAGGAGCGCGTGGCGGTGATCGCCGGACAGATCGAGAAGCGGCTGCGCGGCCACGACAAGGTGCAGGTGTCCAACCTGTTCCCGTCGCTGAACCAGCTGGCGGAGTATCGCGTGGACAAGCAGGACGCGGGCAAGAAGCCCCTGAACTACCTGACCAGCACCTTCGGGGACCTGTTCCACTTCGAGGAGGCCGCCGACGGCCAGAGCTACGTCTCGCTGAGCGAGGCCGCGCCCGTCGAGGAGACCGCGCCCGTCGAGGAGGCCGCGCCGGTCGAGGAAGCCGCGCCGGTCGAGGAAGCCGCGCCGGTTGAAGAGGCCGCGCCCGCCGAGGCGAAGCCCGAGAAGAAGTCCTCGCGGTCGCGTCGCCGGTCGTCCCGGGCGAAGGCGGAAGCGCCCGCCGTGGAACCGGAAGCGCCCGCGCCCGAGGTCGCGGAATCCGAGCCCGCCGCGCCCGACCCGCTGGCGATCCTCGTGTCCGAGGGCATCGCCGAGGACGTGGCGCAGCAGATCGTGGTCATCTTCACCGAGAGCGCGTCGCTGCGCGAGGCGTACAACAAGCTGCGCTCCTTGTTCGGCAACACCGCCGGCCGCGACTACTACAACCAGGTGAAGGACATCGCCAGCCGGCAATGATTGTCGACGTGTGAAATGGGGACGGTTCTCTTTTCACTTTTTCTCATGCAAAAATGTGAAAAGAGAACCGTCCCCGTTTCACGTCTATCGCTCCCGCCGCTGGCGACGGTAGTCGCCGGGGCTTGCGCCGAACAGCGCCCGGAAGCGGCGGCAGAAGTAGCCCGCGCTCTGGAAGCCCGTGTCGGCGGCGATGGCGGCGACGCTCTTGTCCGTCTCGCGCAACAGCTGCGCCGCCCGCCGCAGCCGATACTGGATCAGGTACGCCACGGGCGAAGTGTGGATCCCCTCCCGAAAGATTTGCAGCGCGCTGCTGCCGCTGACGTAGACGGCGGCGGCGATGTCATCCAGCGTGATGGGCTGGGCGTAGTGCTCGTGGATGAACTGCATCATCACCTGCAGGCGGGGCGAAGGCGCGGCGGATTCCGGCGCCGCGTCCATGTGTTCGTACAACAATTCCCACAGCTCCAGCAGCAGCCGCACCGTGGTCAGGGCGCTGGGGTCCTCCCCCTCCCACAGGGCAAACACCGCGTTCATCCGCGCCAGCGCCTTCGCCTGCCAGGGCACGCCCGCATCGAACACCCGGCAGGGGCCGCTGCGTGCCAGCACCGGCCAGATGAAATCCCGGTAGACGAGGCTCTCCTCCCCTGCCAGCAGCGCCGGGGAGAACACCATGTTCGGCATCACCGCCGGGCCGTCCGCCTCGAAGCGATGCACGGCGCGGCTGTTGACGAACAACCCCTGTCCCGCGCGCAGCGTCAACCGCTCGCCCGCCACGGCGCACCGCACCTCGCCGCTGCGGGGCGACACAAACTCCACCTCCGGGTGCCAGTGCCAGTCCACCCGGTGCAGGTCGAAGTCCCACACGTCCTCCAGGTAGTATTGAAAGGGAAAGGCCGCGCTGCCGTGGGCAGCGGTCTCCAGCAGCGTCTCATCGGTGTGGATCTTGGAAAAGCCCCGGATCGCGTTCACGCGTCTTCCCCCCTTCTTTTGCGATATTGTACCATACAATGACCGTTCTGTGCAATGACATCGGCACTTTTTTACGATATAATTCAAGTATTCCGCCGGATGAGCGAGATCGATTTTCCGCAAAGGAAGGACGCCCATGCAAAAGAACTACCGCAAGACGCTGCTCGCGTGCTACCTGGGGTTCATCACCCAGGCCATCACGGCGAACTTCGCGCCGCTGCTGTTTTTGAAATTCCACACCGACTACGCCATCCCGCTGGGCAAGATCGCGCTGATCCCCACGGTGTTCTTCTTCACGCAGCTGATCGTGGACCTGTTCTGTGCCCGGTACGTGGACCGCATCGGCTACCGCCGCGCCGTGATCGCCTCGGAGGTCGCCTCCGCGGCGGGGCTGGCGGGGCTGGCCGTGCTGCCGGAGCTGCTGGGCGACCCGTTCGCGGGCATCATGATCTGCGTGCTCGTCTACGCCGTGGGCAGCGGGCTGATCGAGGTGGTCGGCAGCCCGATCGTGGAGGCCTGCCCGTTCGAGAACAAGAGCTCGGTGATGAGCCTGCTGCACTCGTTCTACTGCTGGGGCGTGGTGGGCGTGGTGCTGCTGTCGACGGCGTTCTTCGCGCTGTTCGGCATCGATCACTGGAAGCTGCTGGCCTGCCTGTGGGCGCTGATCCCCCTGTACAACATCTACAACTTCGCCACCTGCCCCATCGAACACCTGGTGGAGGACGGCCAGGGCATGTCGATCCGCCGCCTGTTCCAGGTGCCGGTGTTCTGGATCGCGATCCTGCTGATGGTGTGCGCCGGGGCGTCAGAGCTGTCGATGGCCCAGTGGGCGTCGGCGTTCGCGGAGTCGGCGCTGGGGCTCTCCAAGGCCATGGGCGATTTGCTGGGCCCGTGCCTGTTCGCCATCACGATGGGCATCAGCCGCGTGATCTACGGCAAGTACGGCGACCGGCTGGACCTGGGCGGGACCATGCTGGGCTCGGGACTGATGTGCCTGGCCTGCTACCTGCTGGCCTCGATGACGGCCAGCCCCGTCGCCGGGCTGGTCGGGTGCGTGCTGTGCGGCTTCTCGGTGGGCATCATGTGGCCGGGCACCATCTCGATCTCCTCCCGGCGGCTGCCCCAGGGCGGCACGGCGATGTTCGCGCTGCTGGCGATGGCCGGCGACCTGGGCGGGGCCTTCGGGCCGAGCCTGGTGGGCTGGACCGCCCAGCAGGCCGGGGACAACCTGCGCGCGGGCCTGCGCGTGGGCTGCGCGTTCCCGGTGCTGCTGGTGGTGGGATTGCTGGTGATGAAGAAGATGGCGGGGAGAGGGAATAGGGAGTAGGGAGTAGAAATAGTGTAGGGGCGGCGATGCGCCGCGGGACGCGGTCCCACCGCCCGCCAAAAGCCTTCCCCTTTGGGGAAGGTGGCGCGAAGCGCCGAAAGAGGTCCATTTACGTCACGCTTCGCGCCTCTGTTATGATAAAGGCGCTTGGCGATTCGATATGAGACCTCTTCCGCCCCCTACGGGGGCACCTTCCCCAGAGGGGAAGGCCTATTGTGTCTTCTTGTTTATCTCTTCATACTGCCCATCCACCGCCACAGGCTCAACGCGATGCCCGCGACGCCGACGACGGCGAACATCAGCGCGATCCCCGCACCGGCGCCGGCGCCGAAGACCCCGGCGAGCGCGGGCGGCGCGCCGGCCATCAGCGGCTCGAAAACGCCGTCCGCCAGCGCGCCGCCCAGCAGAAGCCCCAGCGGGATCGCGCCGTTTTGCAGCGTGTCCTTCGCGGCGAACACGCGCCCCTGCAATTCAAGCGGCACCTGCTCGCGCATGAACGCCGTCAGGTTGGAGTTCATCACCGCCGCCACCAGATAGGTCAACACCGCGGCGGCGCACCACACCCACGGGCGCGGCGACAGCCCGTCGACGACGTCGCCGACGAAGATCAGCGCGCAGGCGGCGTAGACCAGCCGCTCCTTGCGCCGGGCGGGCTTCATCGCCGTCGCGGCGAGGCCGCCGACGAGCAGCCCGATCGCCACGCAGCTCTGCACCGCGCCCAGCGCCCGCCGGTCGTTGCCGGTGCGCGAGAGCACGAACGGCGCGAGCATGCCGTCGCCGCCCAGCTTTGCCAGGAAGTTGACCGCGGTCATGAACAGCGTCACGCGCAGCATCGCTGCGTGGCTGCGCAAAAACCGCAGCCCGTCCAGGCAGCTTCGCAGAAACGGCGTCCCGTCCGCCTCCGCCTGGCGCTCGGGCTTTGGGATGCGGATGAAAAGCAGCAGCGTGACAAAAGCGACGGCAAAGCTCGCCAGGTCGCAGACAAGCACCGTCGAAAGGCCCCCGACGCCCAGCAGCACGCTGCCCAGCGCGGGCGCGAGGATCGACACCGCCGCGCCGGAAAAGCCCTGCAGCCCGCCGACGCGCGCATAGTGCTCTTCTGGCACGAGCAGGCTCGTCGCCACGAACGCCGCCGGAGCCTGCACCGCGTTCATCAGGCTGAGCAGCGCGTTGATCAGGTACAGGTGCCAGACGCGCAGCGCGGACATCTGATGCAGGATCAGCACCGCGAGCGTCCCGCACGCCGCGGCCAGGTCGGCCGCCAGCATCACGCGCCGCTTGTCCCAGCGGTCCGCCAGCGCGCCGCCCGCGAAGCGGAAGAGTATGGTCGGCAAAAAAGTACAGAGCGTCAGCAGCGTCACGCTCGACGCCGTGCCCCTCTGCCCGTACACCCAGATCACGAGGGCGTACTCCGTCATGGCCGTGCCCAGCGCGGACACGGTCTGCGAGGCCCACAGGCGCAAAAAGCCCTCCAGGCCGTTCAGCATATTCATCTTTTTCATGGCCTTGCTCCTTACAAATTGACTGGATTTGCAAGCGCAAAGCCCGGTGCGGACGATGTCGATTCATGCGTTCGCTCCGCGCGGCCATCGCCCGTCAGGCCTTGCGCGGAGCCTCGCCATCCGCGGACAGCGGCACGTCCAAGCGCCATTTCGCCATCTGCCCTTCCCCCTTTTTTATATAGCAGATTCTTCGACTTCGGCTGCGCCTCCGCTCAGAATGACATGTATTCGCCTCGTTGTCATCCTGAGCGAAGCCTCGCGCCCAGCGAGGCGAAGTCGTGCCGCAGGCCTGCGAAGCAAAGGATCTTTCCTGTTCCCCGTCCCCGTTTCACATTATCGTGTCATTTTCCGTCCCTGGAGGATCATGGAAAGCGGGAAGCCGCTGTGGTCGAGCGCGCCGAAGCCGCCGCTGATGTCATGGTCGAACTCCTGCAGGCCGGTCACGACGATCCCGTTGTCGCACATCCCGGAGACGATCTCCGACAGCGGATGGGTGTAGTCCGTAAACGTCTTGGAGCGATACGTCTTCTGCGTCATGTAGAACATGCCTTCATTCCCGGTCCATTCATGCTCGAAGTAGGAATAGTGGCACGCCGTCCTGTGCTCCGGGTCAAACGGCTCGTCGCCCTCCGTGGCGAGCATGTTCGTGCAGGGATGCTGTTCGTTGATCACGATGACCGCCCCCGGCTTCATGCACCTTGCGACGACCGCGAAAAAGCGGTCCAGATCGTCGAACCAGCAGAGCGCGCCGATGGTGATGAGCGCCACATCCAGCTTCTCCCTGTAGCGGTCGTCGATGTCATAGATATTCACCGCCTCAAACGCGCAGGGCAGACCCAGCTCCCTCGCCTTTTCGTTGGCAAACGCCACCTGGTTTTCGGCGATGTCAAAGCCGATTCCCTGCCTGGCCCCGCCGCTTTTGACCAGAGAGAGCAGCTCCCGCCCGTTGTTGCAGCAGAACTGGCCGATCACAGCGCCCTGCGTCGGGAGCGCTTTCAGCACGCGCTTCGTCTCTTCGTTGAAGAACGGATACTCCTCCGTCCGGACGCGCTCGGCGATGTCGGCGCCCCAGGAGGCGTCCCGGTTCTCAAACGCCTCTTCCCATGCCGCCTTGTTTCCCTCGATATACTTTTCCATAGAGCCTCCCGTATGCACTATTCCCCGAACAGCTGCGTGGAGTAGTAGCGCTCGGCGGTATCGGGCAGGACGGTGACGACGGTCTTGCCAGGGCCGAGCTTCTTGGCCAGCTTGAGCGCCGCGGCGACGTTGGTGCCGCTGGAGATGCCGCACATCAGGCCCTCCTCGCGGGCCAGGCGGCGGGCGGTCTCGATGGCCTCGGTGTCGGTGACGACGTAGATGTCGTCGTAGATATCCCGGTTCAGGATGTCCGGGATGATGCCGTCGCCGATGCCCATCTGGATGTGGGTGCCGATGGTGCCGCCGGCGAGTATGGCCGCGTTCTCCGGCTCCACGGCCCAGATCTCGATGTCCGGATACTGCGCCTTGAGCACCTCGCCGATGCCGGTGAGCGTGCCGCCGGTGCCGATGCCGCTGCAATAGCCGTGGATCGGCCTGGCCACCTGGTGCATGATCTCCAGCGCCGTGTGCTTCTTGTGGGCCAGCGTGTTGTTCGGGTTTTCAAACTGCTGCGGCACGAACACCTTGGGGTTCTTTTCCTTCATCTTCAGCGCGCAGTTCAGGCACTCCTCGATGCACTTGCCGATGTCGCCCGCGTCGTGGATCAGCTTCACGTCCGCGCCGTAGTGGCGCACCAGCTTGCGGCGCTCCTCGCTGACGGAATCCGGCATGATGATGATCGTGCGATAGCCCTTCACCGCCCCGACCAGCGCAAGGCCGATGCCCTGGTTGCCGCTGGTGGGCTCCACGATGATGCTGTCCTTGTCGATCAGGCCCTCTTTCTCCGCCTGCTCGATCATGTTCAGGGCCGTGCGCGTCTTGATGGAGCCGCCCACGTTCAGCGCCTCCACCTTCACCAGGATCTCCGCGCTGCCCGGCTCGGGCATGCGGTTCAGCCGCACCATGGGTGTCTGGCCCACGGCCTCGAGGATATTGTTGCAAATCAATGTCGTGTCCCCCAATGTCTGTCGAAATCGCGCTCAGCGCATTGCTGACATTATAGCACCATCCACCCCGGGGCGCAAGACAAATTGTGGGAACGGACAACCCCTCCGCCTGCTGCGCAGGCACCTCCCCTTGAAAGGGGAGGCAAGGGCGGGCGGTGACAAAGAAGCCTTCCCCTTTGGGGAAGGTGGCCGAACGAAGTGAGGTCAGAAGAGGTCCCCTTGCGCCTCGTCTCGCGCCTTCGCTCCGATAAAGGCGCTGAACTGATCGAAAAGGACCTCTTCCGCCCCCTGACGGGGGCACCTTCCCCAGAGGGGAGGGCTTTTTGTTGGAAACACTCTCCAACTCCTCACTCCTGACTCCTAACTCCTCACTCTACCATAAGCGATCGTTATGAATAAATAACACGATATGCGTTGTATGGGGCGCGCGGTTACGATAACATATGATTGTAGGTATAAAATAAAACATTATGTATACGGAAAGAGTGGTATTTACAGCATGAACGTGTTTAACATCATCACTCTGTTCGGCGGCCTGGCCATGTTCCTCTATGGCATGCGGCTGATGGGCGACGGCCTGAAGGAATCGAGCTCCGGCGCGCTGAAGGGCGTCATGGAGCGCGTGACGGGCACGCCCTTCAAGGCGTTTCTGCTGGGCCTGGTCATGACGGCGGTCATCCAGTCGTCCACCGCCACCATCGTGATCACCTCCGGCCTGGTGGGCGCGGGCATCATCTCGCTGCACCAGTCGCTGGGCATCATCATCGGCGCGAACGTGGGCACGACCGTCACCGGCCAGATCATCCGCCTGCTGGATCTGAACGCCTCGGGCACGTCGTTTTTGCAGTTCTTCAAGCCCTCCACGCTGGCCCCGCTGGCGCTGATCATCGGCGTGGTGATCGTGATGACGGGCAAGCTGAAGAACTCGAGCACGGTCGGCCAGATCGTGATCGGCTTCGGCATACTGTTCTCGGGCCTCATGGGCATGACGGACGCCGTGGGCTCGCTGTCGGAGAGCGGCATCATCGAAAAGCTGTTCTCGCGGCTGGGCGAAAACCCGATGATCGGCTACCTGATCGGCGCGGGCGTGGCCTTCGTGCTGCAGAGCTCGTCGGCCTCCATCGGCATATTGCAGGCGTTCTCCATGTCGGGCGTACTGACGTTCAACGCCATCTACGCCGTGCTGATGGGCATCTACCTGGGCGACTGCGTGACCACCGCCATCGTGTGCAACATCGGCGCGAAGGCGGATTCCCGGCGCGTGGGCACGGCCAACATACTGTTCAACCTGGGAAAGACGCTGCTGATTTTGATCGGCGTGACGCTGGCCCACCGGTTCGGCCTGCTGGACAGCCTGTGGAACAGC
Source organism: uncultured Eubacteriales bacterium (assembly GCA_902773515.1). Lineage (GTDB taxonomy): Bacteria > Bacillota > Clostridia > Christensenellales > Aristaeellaceae > UBA2862. Next base: position 18,492 of record CACYET010000001.1, read on the forward strand.
ACCGTCTACTCCGGCACCATCGCCAACACCAACACCGTGTTCAACCTGGCCAGCGCGCTGCTGCTGTTGCCGGTGATGGGCCTGTTTGAGAAGGCGAGCCTGAAGATCGTCAAGGACGACCCGTCCCACGAGCGCCTCGACCCGCAGCACGCGGACCTGGAGGTGCTGGACGCGCTGAGCCCGGTGCTGCTGTCGACGCCCGCGCTGGCGCTGAACAGCTGCTACAAGGTGCTGATGCACATGTTCCGGCTGTCCCGCAAGAACGTGGGCCGCGCGTTCGACGCCGTGAAGCAGTACGATGCGGACCTGCTGGCGGACATCCGCGTCACCGAGGAGAACATCGACCACCTGGCCGACCGCGTGAGCAACTACCTGGTGCAGGTCTCCGCCCACGTCACCGCGCAAAACCACGTGGAGATCATGGACCACTACTACTCCGCGATCAACGAGTTTGAGCGCCTGGGCGACCACGCGATGAACATCGCCGACTGCGCCGAGGAGCTGCACGCGGAGAACACCGTGTTCTCGTCCTACGCGCTGCGGGAGCTGGAGGTGCTGCGCGGGCTGATCGGCGCCGTGATGAACTACGCCGGCAAGGCCTTCGAGAACTGCGACGAGAAGGCCGCCAAGCACGTCGAGCCGCTGGAAGAGGTGGTGGACGATATCGTGAACGCCATGAAGCAGAACCACCTGGACCGCCTGCGCGAGCGCAAGTGCTCGGTGCTGGCCGGCACGGAGTTCTTGAACCTGCTGTCCGACATCGAGCGCATCTCCGACATCTGCTCCAACGTGGGCGTGGCCACCATCGCGCGCGTCAGGCCGGAGCTGAAGCACGAGATCCACGACTACGTGTCCCGCCTGCACGAGGGCAAGGACGAGAGCTTCAACCGCGAGTACCACGCCGCGCACGACCACTACTTCGCGCAGCTGCACGAAGCGGAATGACATGAACATCCAGATCTTCGGAACGAAAAAGAGCAGCGACGCGCGCAAGGCCGAGCGCTGGTTTAAGGAGCGCCGCGTGAAGGCGCAGTTCATCGACCTGGCGGACAAGGGCATCAGCCGCGGCGAGCTGCGCAGCGCGGCGGCGGCCTGCGGCGGGCTGGACGCGCTGATCGACCCCGACTGTAAGGACCGCGACGCGCTGGCCTTCGTGCGCTGCATCGCCCCCCAGCAGCGCGAGGACGCCGTACTCGAACGCCCGCAGGTGCTCCGGCAGCCCATCGTGCGCAACGGCAAAAGGGCCGCCGCGGGGTACCAGCCGGAGGTATATAAGAAGTGGATGGAGGAAGAATGAAGCGCGCCGGGCATTGACATGACCCTTCGCTTCAATCCCATCGTCCCCCATAAACGCAATGTACAGATCCTTCGCTTCGCTCAGGATGACAACGACGAAAGCCTGTCATCCTGAGCGGAGCGAAGGATCTGTACATTACGATAAAGAAGAAGATCGGCTCAAATGAGCATCGCCCGGAAGCCTCCCAACTCCTCACTCCTCACTCCTAACTCCTAACTCCACACTCCACTCTCCACACTCCACACTCCCCTACATCTCCATATTCGTCTCCATCACGCGGCGGACCTCGTCCGCGGCGTGCATGAACGCGCCGGCCACGTTCGGGTCGAAGTGGCTGCCGGAGCCCTCCTCGATGATGGCCATGGCCTTTTCGAAGGGGAAGCCGTCCTTGTAGCTGCGCCGGGACACCAGCGCGTCAAACACGTCGGCCACGGCCATGATGCGCGCCGACAGCGGGATCTCCTCGCCCTTCAGGCCGCAGGGATAGCCCCGCCCGTTCCACTTCTCGTGGTGGTAGTGCGCCAGGTTCATGGCCTCCTTCAGGTAGCCGGAGTTGTCCTCGGCCACCATGTGCATCGCGTGCTCGATCACCTCCGCGCCCGCGGTGGTGTGGGTCTTCATGATCTCAAACTCCTCGTCCGTCAGCTTTCCGGGCTTGTTGAGGATCGCGTCGGACACCTGGATCTTGCCGATGTCGTGCAGCGGCGCGGAGTTCACCACGTCGTACATGAATTCATCGGTCAGCTGATCGGTGTAAATGCCCTCCCGCTTCAGCTGGTTCATGATGATCTCGGTGTAGGCGGCCGTCTTGCGCACGTGGTCGCCGGTGCACTTGTCGCGGCTCTCCACCATGTCCGCCAGCACCAGGATCAGGCCGTTTTGCAGCCTGCTGATGATCTGGTTCTGCTTCTCCACGTTTTCGATGGTCTCCACCATGTCCTCCGTGGTCTTGGCGACGGAGTGGTACAGGTTTTCGATCTCGTCGCCGGTGCGGATGTCCAGCTGCCGGATGCACTCCACAGCGTCGGCACGGGCGCTCTCGCTGTCGTAGGCGAACAGCCCGGTGGCGATGGCCATGGTGTTGATCGGCAGGATGATATTGTACTCCGCCAGCCAGATCGCGGCGGTGAGCAGCAGCACGAAGAAGCCGAAGAACAGGCTCAGCACGCGCGCCAGGAACTGATAGCCGTCACGGGCGATGTGGTTCATGTTGATGTCCGCCGCGGCGTAGCACTGGCAGACGCCCTGGCTGTCGTACACCGGCTTGTAGATGGTCAGCAGCCACCCGTAGGTCTCGTTCGACTGCACCGGCTCGATCTCCTCGCCCGCCAGCAGCGCGGGCAGGTAGTCCCGGAACGCCTCGTCGAAGCCGATCACGGTGCCCGGCTCCTCGCCGGGCGTGTCCGCCGTGTCCGGGTCGAACACCACGTGGCAACCGTCCTCCATGATCTTGTAGACGTACACGTACTCGATGTTCTCCGAGCTCTCCATCAGGTTTTGCAGCCGCTTCTCGATCTCCGAATACCCCTCCGCGGCCTCGCCCTTCTCCAGGAACTCACTGACCCGGTCGCCGTCGATGTTCTGCACGGCCACGTCCGCCACGCTGCTCGCCAGGCTGAGCTGCTCGTCGATGGAGGCGTTGCGGAAGTGGATGAAGCTGATGCCCGTCACCACCACGGCAATGATGATCATGGCCGTCGCCACCAGCAGGATGATCTTGGAGCGCAGCGACACGCCCCTGCCGTTCATGCGGTCGGCCGCGCGCTGGTCATCCACGGAGAGCGGAGCCTGCTGCCAGCCGGAGAAGTAAAACGCCTCCTTGATGTGCGCGGGCAGCAGCTTGAGCGCCAGCGTCACCAGCAGCACCGTGATCGTCTTGTCCAGCACGTCGATGGCCATGTCCGCCGCGAACTGCGACCAGAACACGCTCAGGCGGCCCGCCTCGTAGATGCGGTGGGCCAGCGGCGCGGACACGCCCTCGCCGAAGCCCAGGCCGTACAGCGCCCACGTGAGCACCGAGCCCAGGCCGCCGCCGATCACCGCGAACGTGCCGATGATCGCCAGCAGCCGCCAGGGCTTCTTGAACGTGTAGAAGTCCCGCGCGGCGTACCACGCGGAGGCCACGGCAATGAGCACCGTCAGCGAGCCGTAGTAGGTGGTGGCGAGATCGCCGATGCCGTTGACGATGTTCGTCAGAAAGCCCACGAGGATGCCGGGGATGTAGCCGCCCAGCGCCGCCACCAGCGCGCTGCCCACGTTGTCCAGGTACAGCGGCAGCCGCAGCGCGCGCACCAGCTGCACCCCCAGGAAGTTGATCGCCAGCCCGATGGCGCACAGCAGCAGCAGGTATCTTCGCTGGGAGGCGCGATAGGCGCGCGCCTCGTTCTTCTCGTTGTCCATAATCCGTCCTCCACGCCCGCGGCGCGTGCGCCGCCCGGGGCGAAATCCATCCGTTTGGAGCCAATTTCACATTTATATTATCGCAGATAAGACAGCATTTGTAAAGCAAAAAAGAAACCCCTTCGCGCGGAAGGGGCTTCGATCTGAAAAACCGTTATTCGCTCACATACGGCATCAGCGCGATGGTACGGGCGCGCTTGATGGCCGTGGAGAGCTGGCGCTGGTGCTTGGCGCAGGTGCCGGTCATGCGGCGGGGCAGGATCTTGCCGCGCTCGCTGGTGAACCGGCGCAGACGGGCAACATCCTTGTAATCGATGTGCTGGATCTTGTCTACGCAGAAAGCACAGACCTTCCGGCGCGGCTTGCGGCCGCGGGGACGGCGGATGCGTTCGCCTCTCTCTTCAGACATGGCTTTGTTCCTCCTTTTCGGATATCAGGGCGCGCATCGAGGCGCTCCCAAAGAAGAATGGCCTCTTTATTCTGATGATGACATCAGAATGGAAGCTCATCGTCGTCCACCTCGGTAAAGTCGTTCGACGAGGGGGCGGCGGGAGCGGCGGGCGGCGGGGTCGGGCCGTTGTCGTGGGGACGGGCCTGGCCATCGTCGCGGCTGCCGAGTGCTTCAACGCTGTCGGCGATGATCTCGGTCACGTAGCGCTTCGATCCGTCCTGCGCATCATAGGAGCGGGTCTGAATGCTGCCTTCGACCGCAACCTTGCGCCCCTTGGTGAGGTAGCGGTTGCAGAAGTCGGCGTTTTGACGCCAGGCGACCACGGTCAGGAAATCGGCCTCGCGCACGCCCTGCGCGTTGGCAAAGCGGCGCTGCACGGCAATGCGGAACGTCGAACGCGACACCCCGGACTGCGTGGTGAAGGCCTCGGGATCATTGGCGAGGTTGCCGATCAGGATGACTTTGTTCATGCTTTACACCATCCTTCGTAGACGCCGGGATTATTCGGCTTCCGACTCGGGCTTCTCGTCGTCAGCGGGCTCGGCTTCGACAGCCGGCTCAGCCTCGACAGCGGGCGCGGCCTCAGCGGCGGGCGCGGCCTCAGCGGGCGCGGCGTCCTCGGCGGGCGCGGCCTCACGGGGAGCGTAGGGCTTCAGCGGCTCGCGCTTGGCGGGCAGCTCGCCCTCGTAGCGCACGGTCAGATAGCGGAGCACGCTGTCCGAGATCTGCATGTTGCGCTCGAGCTCGCGGGGCAGCTCGGCGGGGGCCTTGATGTACATCAGCACATAGTAGCCCTCGGTCTTGTACTGGATGGCGTAGGCCAGGCGGCGCTTGCCCCACTCGTCGACGCGATCCACTTCACCGCCGTTCTTCTTCACCAGGTCGGAAAAACGGTTGATCAGTTCCGTCCGGGCACTGTCCTCCAGCGCCGGATCAATAACGTACATGACTTCATACTGGTTCATGTTCTTTTTCACCTCCTTATGGACTTCGGCCACGGCCGGTTGAACCGTGGCAAGGATGCGCTAACAATTATTATACAACAAAATCCCGGGCAAAACAAGCCCGGGATTGTGATAAATTTTGGTTATTGAAGGTTCACATACGCCTCGATCGCCCGCGCTGCAAAATCGGCCGTGCCCTCGCCGCCGCGCGCGTCGATGTTCTCGGTGAAGCTGCCGCCGCCGGCGTAGAGGTGTCCCAGCCCGCGCAATACTTCGGGCGTGCAGGTGTAGAAATGCTCGGTGATGTAGCTTTGCAGCCTCCCGACCAGCGCCCGTGCCTCGGGCGCGTCCGCCGGGCCGTCCTTCAGGGCGTAAAAGCCCGCCAGCAGGTCCATCAACCCCTCGCCCAGCGCCGCCTCGTCCTCGCGGGTGCGGCCTTCGCGCCGCTGCTCGTACTCCTTGTAGGCCGGCGTGTCGCTCCAGCTCTTCCGGGCCTCGGCCACGTATTCGTCGATCTTCGTCATGTCAAACGGTTCAAAACTCAAGTGATTCACCCCCATTACACGTATGCCCGCCGCCAGGGCGATCAGGTTGTCCAAGTGCTCCCGGCGCAGCTTCAGGAGTCGGATCTGCTGGTCCAGCGCCCGGTTGCGGTCGAAAGCGGGGCTTTCCAGTATGCCCCGGATGTCCTTCAGCGGGAATTGCAGCTCCCGGAACAGCAGGATCAGCTGCAGCCGCTCCAGCGATGCGAGGTCGTAGAGCCGGTATCCCGCCTCTGACAGCGCCGCAGGCTTCAGCAACCCGATCTTGTCATAGTGGTGCAGCGCGCGGACGCTTACGCCTGTCTTTGCGCTCACCTCGCGCACCGTCATCATGCGCATCCCTCCTTTCACCGGGAGTATAAGGCATGACGTAAGGGGAGAGTCAAGGGTTTTTCACTCCACTTTCCTCAAAAATCGCATTGCTTCCGTTTCGCCGCGGAGCATGCGGTTGAGGTCGACGATGAAATCGCCGAGGGCGTCGGTAGCCTGGTAGAGGGAGCGGTCGGTGGTGAATACGTCGCCGGTCTTCACCGCCCTGAAGTCGGCAAACAGCGGGCTCTTCTTCAGAAGGTCGGCCACGCTTTCGAGCGGCGCGTCGATGGCGCCGTTGTAGATCAGGCAGTCGGCGTCCACGGCGACGGCGTAGAAGTCCTCCATGCTGACGGACACCGACGCGCGCGCGCCCTGCCCCGCCAGCGCCCGGTCGAAGGCGTAGCGGCCCCCGGCCAGCGCGATCATGCCGGCCACGTAGTCGTCCGGGCCGCGCACCACCACGCCGCCGTCCGTGGCGACGTAGAAGAACGCCACGGTCTTCTCAGCGTCCGGAAAGTCCTCCAGCGCGTCGACGGCGGCGGCCTGCGCGTCGAAGAACGCCTCGGCCTCGGCCTCGCGGTCCAGCAGCGCGCCGTAGAGCTTCACCCACTCGGTGCGCCCCAGCGGGTGCGCCTCGTAGCTGGAGCGCTCCACCAGCACCGGGATGCCCAGCGCCTCCAGCATCTCGCGCACCTTCGGCGCGTGCAATATCATCGTGGATTCGAGCGCCAGGTCGCAGCCGCCGTCCAGCAGCAGCTCGTAGTCCGGCTCGCTGTACTTGCCCGCGTAGAGGATGTCGCCCCGGCGCATCGCGTCGGCGGCGCTCTCCACGGTCCAGCCGTCCGCGCGCGTGCCGGAGAAGCGCACCGCGTCCAGCGCGTCCAGCGCGTCGAACAGCGCCATGGCCGCCGTGGCCGCGAGGTACACCTTATCCAGCGGCTGGCGCAGCACGCGCACGCCGCCGTCCAGCCCGTCCGGGACCGCGCCGCCCTCCGGCACCACCAGATAGCGCGCGCCGTCCGCGAGGGTCAGCAGCTTATAGCCGCCGTCGTAGTAGTCGACGGCGAACTGGCGGGCGTAGCGCAGCGGCAGCTCCCGCCGCCACGCGAGCCCGGGGATGTCCCGCGCGCGCGCGCCGAGGTCGACGGCCTCCCCCGCGTCCGCCGGGGCCACGTCCGGCTCCGCCTGCGGGGCGTCCTCGCCCAGGTAGATGTGCAGCGTGTACTCGATGTCGTGCGGCGCGGACATGGCCGTGGTGGTCGCGACGACGGTGAAGTCCGCGTTGACGGGCGCGGGCACCTCGAACACGGACGCGTCGCTTTCGCGCGCCGGGGCGTATGCCGCGCCGTCCAGCACCAGTTTGGAGTAGTTCGGGCTGGAGAACGTCAGCGTGGCGAACGCCGTCCCGCCCCGGACGACGAGCTTCGGGCAGGAGATGGTCACGCGGCCGCTGCCGCCGGAGAACGCGAAGCCGTCCGGCGCGTATTCGCCGTCCGGCAGGCCGCCCTCCGCGAGCGCCGCCGCGCCGACGGCCAGCGCCAGCGCCAGAAGCAGGGCCAGTATCCGACCGCGCATGCGCCTCACTCCCCTCCCGATCCTTTCCTCTATTATACATGACATGTTTGGAATGTCAAAGGAAAAGGGCGGCGATAAAATGAATACCGGTGAAAAATACAGTGAAGAGTGGCGTGCCAACTGAAACAGGATATCAGGAGAACCAGATTGCCACGTCACCCCTGCGGGGTTCCTCGCAATGACATACACCGAGGCGCAACCGAACAACGTCATTGCGAGGAGGGGAGGGTCGATCATCGTCAGATGATTCAACCCTCCCCGACGTGGCAATCTGGTCTTTCACCATTCCTGCTCCCTACTGCCTACTCCCTACTCCCTACTCCCTACTCCCTACTGCCTGCTCCCTACTCCCTGTCAATAATGATCAAACGTCGCCTTGTCCGCGACGCGATCGAGGATCTTGTCGCGCAGCTTTTCCACCAGCGGGAGTGCCTGGTACTCCTTCACCTGCGCCTCGCTTTCCAGCTCAAAGCTGGCCATCAGGTCGTAGCTGGACTCGGTGCCCTTGCAGCAGCGGCAGATGTTCGGCTTGTTCAGCCAGTCCAGCTCGTCGTCCAGCTTGCGAAAGGTCTTCCAGATCCGCTCCTGGATCTCCACCGGGTCCGTGTCCGGCTTCAGCTTGATGAGCATGATGTGTTTCATGGGATTCCCTCCTTTTCTCAGATCCGGCACTCCGCCTCTCCGAGGTCCAGGCCCTCGTTGAACCTCCGGGCGTTTTCAAGGGTCTCGGCGGCGATGGCCTGCAGGGCTTCGCGGGTGAAGAACGCCTGGTGCGAGGTCATCACCACGTTGGGGAACATCTGCAGCCGCGCCGTGACGTCGTTGTTCAGGAATTCGGTGGAGCGGTCGGTGTACACGTTGTCGTCCTCGCCCTCGTACACGTCCAGCCCCACGGCGTGGAACTTGCCGTTCTTGAGGGCCTCGATCAGCGCCTCGGTGTCGATCAGGCCGCCGCGCGCGGTGTTCACCAGCATGGCGGTGTCCTTCATCCGGGCGATGGCCGCCGCGTCGATCAGGTGCCAGGTGCCGCCCGGGCCCGCGATCAGCGGCGCGTGCAGCGAGATCAGGTCCGCGCGCTCCAAGAGCTCGTCCCTGTCCACGTAGGTCAGCAGCCCCTCCTCCTCCAGCGCCGGGTTCGGGAAGGCGTCCCACGCGAGCACCGTCATGCCGAAGCCTTTGCAGATGCGGGCCATGCACTGGCCGATCTTGCCCGTGCCCAGGATGCCGGCCACCTTGTTGTGCAGGTCCACGCCCAGCAGGCCCGACAGCGCGAAGTTGTTGTCACGCACCTTGTTCACGGCCTTGTGCAGGCGGCGGTTGGCGGTCATGATCAGGCTCATGGCGTGCTCGGCCACGGCGTAGGGCGAGTAGGCCGGCACGCGCGCCACCTTGATGCCGCACTCCTTCGCGGCCTGCAGGTCCACGTTGTTGAAGCCCGCGCAGCGCAGCAGGATCAGCTTCACGCCGCAGTCCTTGAGCGTCTCCACCGCCTCGCGGGGCAACTCGTCGTTCACGAACACGCACACCGCGTCGAAGCCCCGCGCCAGGTTCGCCGTCTCCGGCGTCAGGCGGCAGCTGTAGTACTTGATATCGCAGTTGTAGGTGCCCTCGCCGCGATCCTTCGCCAGCTCGCTGAAGAACAGGCGATCGTAGTCCTTGGTGCCGAAGAAGGCGATGCGCATCACGTCCGTCCGGCGCTTGTCCCGCAGCTTTTCGCACAGCACGCGGCGCACCTCGTTCAGCGCGGCCTGCTCGTCGCCGCCCTCGGCGACGATCTCCAGCACCGAGCCCTTCACGGCGTGCAGCGCCAATATCTCCAGCACGTTGGACCCGCTGGCGGATTTGCCGTTGTACCTGACGGTGATCTGCGAGGACAGGTTCACGCACGCCTGGGCCAGGAAGGCCGCGGGCCGCGCGTGCATCCCCAGCGTGTTTTGGACTTCAAAGGTCATCGTGGTCATGGGCGAGTCTCCTTGTCGTTCTGTTTTGCGTCTTTGCCCGACGATCGGTATTCTTCCAAACCAATACGCCGTCCATACCCAAACGTACAGATTCTTCGCTTTGCTCAGAATGACAGGCGTGCCGCGGTGTCATCCTGAGCGCAGCGAAGGATCTGTACGCATCGCTTTGGAATTGTTCGGAAATCAGATCGCGTTCTCGTCTCCGAGCAGGTCCGCGAGCACCTTCTCCTTCACGTCGGACAGGGTGACCTCGCGGATCTTCTGCCGCAGGGGCAGCACGCTGCGCGGGGAGACGGACAGCTCGTCGATGCCGATGGAGAGGAAGGTCTCCGTCAGCTCGAGGTCCGCGCCCAGCTCGCCGCAGATGCCGACCCACACGCCGTTCTTGTGCGCGTTGTCGCACACCATCTTCAGAAGGCGCAGCACGGCCGGGTGATGCGGGTTGAAGAAGCGGCCCAGGTCGTTGTTCTGGCGGTCGCAGGCCAGCGTGTACTGGGTCAGGTCGTTCGTGCCGCAGGAGAAGAAGTCCACCAGCTTGGCCAGCCGGTCGCTCATCACCGCCGCGGCGGGCGTCTCGATCATGATGCCGATCTCCACGTCGTCGGCGTACGGCTTGCCCTCGGCGTCCAGCTCCTTCTTCACGATCTCGCACATCTTGCGGGCTTCCTTGACCTCCCACACGCTGGTGACCATCGGGAACATGATGCCCAGGTGGCCGTAGGCGGAGGCGCGGTAGAGCGCGCGCAGCTGGGTCTTGAAGATCTCAGGCCGGTTCAGGCAGATGCGCAGCGCGCGGTTGCCCAGCGCCGGGTTCTCCTCCTTGGGCATCTGGAAGTAGTCGATCTGCTTGTCCGCGCCGATGTCCAGCGTGCGGATGACGACCTCCTTGTCGCCCATGTCGGAGAGCACCTGCTTGTAGGCCTCGAACTGGTATTCCTCGGTCGGATAGTCGTCGCAGTTCAGGTAGAGGAACTCGGAGCGGAACAGGCCCACGCCGCCGCCGTCGTTCGCCAGCACCATCGCCACGTCCTCGGGGTTGCCGATGTTGCAGAACACCTTGATCTTGTGGCCGTCCTTGGTGATGTTCTCCTCGCCCTTCAACTGCTCCAGCAGCTTCTGGCGCTTGAGCTGTTCCTCGCGCTTGGCCATCATCACGGTGCGGGTGGCCTCGTCGGCGTCCACCACGATGCTGCCGGTGCCGCCGTCCACGATCACCTCCCGGCCCTCGTACTCGGCCTTCAGCTGGTTGCCCACGCCGATGATGGCGGGAATGCCCATCGTGCGGGCCAGGATCGCGGTGTGGCTGGAGCCGCTGCCGCCCTCGGTGATGAAGCCGAGGATCTTGCTCTTGTCCAGCTGCACGGTCTCCGACGGAGCCAGGTCGTCCGCCGCCAGCACCACCGGCACATCGCTGTCGATGCCGCCCTGCACGACGCCTGTGAGGATGCCCACGATGCGCCCGGACACGTCCTTCACGTCCGCGGCGCGCGCCTGCATGTAGGTGTCGTCCATCTGGGCGAACATGTCGGCGAACTGGGCCGCGGTGTCGGTGACGGCCGCCTCGGCGTTCAGCTTTTCTTCCTTAATAAGGCCCTCGATGGCCTCCACGTAGTCGTCGTCCTCGGCCATCATCTGGTGGGTTTCAAACAGGAACGCGGCCTCCGCGCCGGCCTCGGCCTCGGCCTTCTGGGCCAACTCGCCCAGCTGCTCGATGGCCTTCGCCTGCGCGTCCTTGAAGCGCTCCCACTCGGCGCTCGCGTCCTCCACCTGATAGCGGCGGATGGTGCTCTTGGCCCGCTGATAGAAATAGAGCGGCCCCATGGCCACGCCGGTGGATACGCCCTTGCCCTGGATTGAGATCATATACATCGCTCCTTTCACTCGCTCAGGGAGTAGGGAGAAGGGAGTAGGGAGTAGGAAAAGCAACTGGCTGCCATGAAAATCCGACAGAATTGGCGGCAGCAATTCACTATTCCTACTGCCTACTCCCTACTGCCTACTCCCTCATTACTTCACATACGTTGGAATCGAACTGAGAGGAATGTAGTTATTTCGCCCCAAACTCCACGCCGTCGAGGTCGTCGGAGTTGGTCAGCAGCACGGCCACGGTGTCGCTGTAGCCGGCGGCCTTGATCTTCTCGCGGCTGAAGCGGATCAGCGGCTGGCCCGCCTTCACCTGGTCGCCCTCGGCCACCAGGCACTCGAAGCCGTCGCCGTTCATGGCCACGGTATCCACGCCCACGTGGATCAGCAGCTCCATGTCGTTGGCGGAGAGGCCCACCGCGTGCTTGCTGTCGGCCACGGAGCTGATCTCGCCGTCGAACGGCGCGACCACCACTTCATTCGTCGGCTCGATGCCAACGCCCTGGCCCAGCACGCCGGAGGCGAACGTGTCGTCCGGGATCTGGTCGTAGGGGATCACGTTGCCCTCGACCGGCTGCAGCACCGTGCCGTTGGCGCAGCGGATGACCGACACCGTGGGCGGTGCGACCTGCGCCGGCGCGGGCGCCGCCGCCACGGGCTTGGGCGCATCTTCCTTCCAGATCACCGTCGTCACGAAGAAGGCGACGCCCGCGGAGATGACCAGCTCGATGCAGTAGATCGGGATGTTGTTGATGGCCAGCAGGCCGGGGATGCCGGTGACGCCGTAGGTGGTGGCGCCCAGGTGGGTCAGCGAGCCGAACAGCGCGCCGACCGCGCCGCCGATGACGCCCGCGATAAAGGGCTTCATGAAGCGGAAGTTCACGCCGAAGATGGCGGGCTCGGTGATGCCCAGCGACGCGGACAGCGAGGAGGGCAGCGCCACGGACTTCAGCTTCTTGTTGCGGCACTTCAGGGCCACCGCCAAGCAGGCGCCGAACTGCGCGAAGTTCGCGGCCGAGGCGATGGGCATCCAGATGTTCAGGCCCAGCGCGCCCGATAGCATGCCGGCCTCGATGACGTTGTACATGTGGTGCAGGCCCATGACGACCGTCCAGGGGTAGATCGCGCCCATGATCAGCGCGCCGATGCCGCCCGTGGAAGTCACCAGCCACTCGGCGCCGGTCAGCACCCAATTCTCAAGCACCGAGAAGATGGGGCCGATGACCACGAACGTGGCGAAGGCCGTGACCAGCACCGTCACCAGCGGGGTGACGAACAGGTCGATCATCTCCGGCACCTTCTTGTGCAGCCACTTCTCCACCGTGGACATCAGGAGCACCGCCAGTATGACCGGTATGACGTGGCCCTGATAGCCCACCTGCGAGATCTTGAAGATGCCCAGGTCCCACACGGCGGGCTGGTTGGTGGGCGTGACGGTCCAGGCGTTCATCAGGCCGGGATGCACCATCATCATGCCGATGACGCCGCCGAGGAACAGGTTGCCGCCGAACACGCGGGCCGCCGAGACGGCCACCAGGATGGGCAGCAGCGCGAAGGCCGTGTTGGCCACGAGGTCGAGGAAGCCGAACCAGCCGCTCTCCGCGAAGGAGGGAATGGCCTTGGCCAGCGCCTCCACCAGGCCCATCATCAGGCCGGAGGCCACGATGGCGGGCAGGATGGGCACGAACACGTCGCCCGGGGTCTTCAGGATCTTCTTCCACAGGGGCATCTTGCTGGCCGCGGCGGCCTTGACGTCGGCCTTCGTGGCGGCGGACGCGCCCGTGACGGACAGGAATTCGTCGTAGACCTTGTTGACGGTGCCGGTGCCGATGATCAGCTGCAGCTGACCGTTGCTCTCAAACATGCCCTTGACGCCGTCGATGTTCTCCAGCACTTCCTTGTTGACCTTGCTGTTGTCGGCAATGACCAGCCTGAGTCGGGTTGCGCAGTGGGCCGCGCTGATGACGTTCGAGCCGCCGCCGATGTTGGCGGCGATCTGTTCAGCGCATTTGCGATAGTCCAGTGCCATATCTCTTTTCCCCCTTACTTTGGTTCGCCGGCGGTCCGAGCATCATTTTGCAATGTATTCGTCATAACCACCATTGATTGATTCCTATTTTACTATATCCCGGCCGAATTGTAAAGCGCTTGGGCGCTTTTGTCTTGTTTTCGTTAAAGAACGCATACCATTGTTAACGTTTTCCGTGCCAAATCGGGGGTTGGCGCTTTACATACTTTACAGAATTGCAATCTACTGTTATAATGCAGTCAGAGGGTCGGCCCTCGCATCCGATCAAAATCCATCCATCAAGGGGGAAAGACCATGAAGAAACTGCTTTCCATCGTCCTCGCCGCCATACTGGTGCTGGCGCTCGGCGCGCTGGCCGAGGACGGCAAGATCACCTCGACCGGCGTCGGCCAGGGCATCGACGGAGACGTGAAGGTGCAGGTCGTCGCCGACGCCACCACGATCTATTCCGTGGAGGTGCTCGAACAGAACGAGACGCCCGGCATCGGCTCCGTGGCCGTGGAACAGCTGCCCGGCCAGATCGTCGAGGCCAACAGCATCCTCGTGGACAGCATCTCCGGCGCGACCGTGACCAGCGACGCCATCAAGACGGCGGTGCGCCAGGCGCTCGAGGACGGCGGGCTGGACGTGTCCGTGTTCGAGGTGGAGCAGGCGGCCGCGGAGGTCGCCGAGAAGACGCCCGAGACGCTGGATTGCGACGTGGTGATCGTCGGCGCGGGCGGCGCGGGCCTGACCGCGGCGGTGCGCGCCAACCAGGCGGGCGCGAAGGTGCTCGTGCTGGAGAAGATGTCGTTCGTCGGCGGCAACAGCCTGAAGGCCTCCGGCGGCATGAACGCCGCGGGCACGAAGTTCCAGGAGGCGCTGGGCATCACCGACAGCGGCGTGCGGGAGTTCGTCGAGGACACGATGAACGGCGGCCACATGATCAACGACCTGGCCCTCGTGGTGACCATGTCGGAAAACAGCTCCGACGCCGTGGACTGGCTCGAATCCATCGGCGCGCCGCTGCCGAAGGTGGCGGCCACCGGCGGCACCGTGCACAAGTACCTGCACTCCCCGGAGGACGGCAGCCCCGTCGGCGCGTACCTGGTGGCCAAGCTGAACGAGGAAGTCGAGAAGCAGGGCATCCAGGTCATGCTGAACACGAAGGCCACCGAGATCCTGACGGACGAGGGCTGCGCGGTGGGCGTGAAGGCCGAGGACGCCGAGCACGAATACACCATCAACGCCCACGCGGTCATACTCGCCACCGGCGGCTTCGGCTCGAACTTTGAGCTGATGACCAGCTTCAACCCGAGCCTGGCCAACGCGGTGACCACCAACCATCCCGGCGCCACCGGCGACGGCATCCTGATGGCCGAGGCCATCGGCGCCGCCACCGTGGACATGGACCGCATCCAGCTGCATCCCACCGTGTACCAGGAGACCAGCACGCTGGTCTCGGAGAAGATGCGCTCGCTGGGCGCGATCCTGGTCAACCAGGAGGGCAAGCGCTTCTGCAACGACCTGTCCACCCGCGACGCCGTCTCCGCGGCGGAGCTGGAGCAGACCGGCGGCTACGCCTACATCATCTTCGACCAGAACCTGGTGGACCAGAACAAGTCCGCCAAGGAGTACATCAGCAAGGGCATGACCTCCACCGGCGAGACCTACGAGGAGCTGGCGAAGAACATGGGCCTCGAGGGCGACGCCGTGGCGGCCTTTGAAGAGACCATGGCCACCTGGAACGAGGCCGTGGCCACCGGCGAGGACAAGGAGTTCGGCCGCAACAACGGCATGGACGCCGACCTGTCCACCGCGCCCTACTACGCCATCAAGATCGCCCCCGGCATCCACCACACGATGGGCGGCATCAAGATCGACACCGCCACGCAGGTGCTCGACACCGAAGGCAACGTGATCCCCGGCCTGTACGCGGCCGGCGAGACCACCGGCGGCGTGCACGGCGGCAACCGCATCGGCGGCAACGCCGTGTGCGACTTCGTGGTGTTCGGCCGCATCGCCGGCGAGAAGGCCGCGGCGTACGCGGAGACCTTCGCCCTGCAACCGGCGGCGTAAAACCAGTCATGACCCCCGCCCGGGCGAGCCGCGCACGCGGCTCGCCCGGGGGTGTCACTTGATCCGGAAAGATTCTTCGCTTCGCTCAGAATGACACATCATGCCCGTCATCCTGAGCGGAGCGAAGGATCTTTCTTCATTTCATCTAATAAAGCCATTTTTGCCTGTTAATTGTCGTTTACAAACCGCGATTAATATGTTAAAATAATCGTGATACACTGTGTGCCGTCTATGCGCGACGGCGCGCGAGACCAAAAACATATGTGGAGGGGAGTCGAGAATGGTGAAGCGCACCTTTCGCGGCGGCGTTCATCCCGACGGTCACAAGGAGCTGAGCCGGGAAGTGCCTCTGCGCGAATTCCTGCCGGCGGGAGAAATGGTGTTCCCGCTGTCCCAGCACATCGGCAAGCCCGCCAAGCCCATCGTGAAGAAGGGCGACGCGGTGCTGGTCGGCCAGAGGATCGCGGAGGCGGACGGCTATGTGTCCGCGCACATCGCGTCCTCCTGCTCCGGCGTGGTCAAGGCCATCGAGAAGCGCCTGACGCTCATGGGCGCGTTGGCGGACTGCATCGTGGTGGAGAACGACGGCCAGTTCACGCCCGCCGAGGGCTTCGGCGAGCGCGAGGAGCAGGCGAGCCTGTCCAACGACGAGATCCTTCGCCGCATACAGGACGCCGGCGTGGTGGGCCTGGGCGGCGCGGGCTTCCCGACCCACGTGAAGCTCAAGCCGAAGGACCCCGCGGCCATCCGCTACGTCATCGCCAACGGCGCGGAGTGCGAGCCCTACCTGACCTGCAACGATCAATTGATGCGCGTCAAGGCGAACGAGATCGTGGAGGGGCTGGAGCTGGTGCTGCAGCTGTTCCCGAACGCCGAGGGCGTGATCGGCATCGAGGACAACAAGCCGGTGGCCATCGCCGCGATGAAGCAGGCCGCTCACGGCAAGCCCCGCCTGCGCGTGATGGAGCTGCAGACGAAGTACCCGCAGGGCGGCGAGCGCAGCCTGATCCAGGTGATCGCCGGGGTGGACTTCCCCATCTCGATGCTCCCGGCGGACGTGGGCTGCGTGGTGGACAACGTGGGCACGCTCTACGCCATCCAGCGCGCCGTGCTCTACCGCGAGCCGCTGTTTTCCCAGTGCTTTACGCTCACCGGCGAGGCCGCGAAGAACCCCGGCAACTTCATCGTCCGCGACGGCACCTCGTTTGCGGAGCTGCTCGAGTTCGCGGGCGGCCTGAAGGACGGCGTGACGCTTAAAAAGGCGCTGGTCGGCGGCCCGATGATGGGCATCGCGCTGGGCAGCCTGGACGTGCCGATCCAGAAGCAGAACAACGGCCTGACGCTGATGGACGAGGACCCCGTGGAGCTGGCCGAGGCCCAGATGACGGCCTGCCTGCGCTGCGGGCGCTGCGCGAAGGTCTGTCCCGTGGGCCTGCTGCCCGAGCCGATGGCCGACGCCGCGCTCAGCAAGGACTACGAGCGCTATGAAAAGAAGCTCTACGGCCTGGAGTGCATCCAGTGCGGCAGCTGCACCTACAACTGCCCGGCCAAGCGCCCCCTGATGCAGATCTTCAAGGAGGCCAAATCTGAAATACAGGCGCGCAAGCGCGCAGAGGCGGGAGGCACAAAATGAACAACGCGCTGAATATCTCCTCCAGCCCCCATGTAAGGGACAAGCGCACGACCGCGTACATGATGCGCGTCGTGCTGCTGGCGCTGATGCCCGCGACGGTCGTGGGCGTATGCAACTACGGCCTGCACGCGCTGCTGGTGGTGCTGGTAAGCGTCGCCGCGGCGGTGCTGAGCGAATTCGCGTTTGACAAGCTCTGCCACAAGCCGGACACCTGGAAGGACGGCAGCGCGGCGGTCACGGGCCTTCTGCTGGCGCTGTGCCTGTCGCCCCGGGTGCCGCTGACGATGCCGCTGCTGGGCAGCATGTTCGCGATCCTGATCGCCAAGTGCTGCTTCGGCGGCCTGGGCAAGAACTTCATCAACCCCGCCCTGGCCGGTCGGTGCTTCCTGCTGATCTCGTTCGGCAACCTGATGTCCACCTACAGAGTCGTAGACGGCGTGACCGCGGCCACCCCGGTGGCGGACCTGCTGGCCGGGAACCCGGTCAACGTCACGCGGATGTTCCTGGGCACCACGTCCGGCGTCATCGGCAGCTCCGCGCTGGCGCTGCTGGCGGGCGGCCTGGCGCTGTGGGCCCTGCAGATCATCCACGGCGAGATCTGCTTCTCGGTGCTGGGCACGTTCATACTGACGGTCGGGCTGTTCGGCGGCCAGGGCTTTGACCCCCGCTTCATCCTCGCCCACATCAGCGGCGGCGGCGTGCTGATGGCCGCGTTCTTCATGGCCACCGACTACGTCACCTCCCCCGCCACCCCGCTGGGCCAGCTGGTGTACGGCCTGCTGATCGGATTCCTCGGCGGCATCTTCCGCCTGTTCAGCGGCACCGCCGACTCCTTCAGCTACTGCGTGATCACCGGCAACCTGTTCGTGCCGCTGATCGACACCTATATCGTCTCCAAGCCCTACGCCTACCGGAAGGTCTCGCTGCTCAAGCAGCTGCGGGCCTCCGGCGAGCCCTGGTACAAGCGCGTGCCGCGCCCGGTGATCGTGCTGACGGCCATCGCCGCCATCGCGGGCCTGGCGCTCTCCGGCGTCTACTTCATGACCAAGGACACCATCGACAACCAGAAGCGCGCCGCGCAGGCCGCCTCCTACAAGGCGGTGTGCCCGCTGGCGGACCACTTTGAGGCCGACGAAACCATCGACAAGGCCGTGGCCGACCTGAACGGCGCCGTGTACGGCACCGACTTCGGGCGCGCCCACATCAACGAGGGCTTTGCGGCCCTGGACGAGGGCGGCAACAACGTCGGCTACGCCTTCAGCGTCACCAGCGCCGACGGCTTTGACGGCAACGTCACGCTGGCCGTGGGCGTGGACAATGAAGGCGCGGTGACGGGCATCTCCTTCACCGAGCTGAACGAGACCCCCGGCATGGGCATGCGCGTGGACGAGCCGGAGTTCAAGGACCAGTTCACCGGCAAGGCCGTGTCGAAGTTCACGCTGAACAAGGCGGGCGGCTCCACCGCGGACGATCAGATCGACAGCGTCTCCGGCGCGTCCACCACGTCCGGCGCGGTGGTCAACGCCGTCAACGCCGCCCTCGACTTCTACAACAACACGGTGAAGGGGGGAGCCTGAGATGAACAAGTACGTTGAACGCCTCTACAACGGCGTGGTGAAGGAGAACCCCACGCTGATCCTGATGCTGGGCATGTGCCCCACGCTGGCGGTGTCCACCCGGGCCATGAACGGCATCGGCATGGGCCTGTCCACGATGGCGGTGCTGATCCTGTCCAACCTGGTGATCAGCCTGCTGCGCAAGGTGATCCCGGACGAGGTGCGCCTGCCGGCCTACATCGTGGTGGTGGCCTCGCTGGTGACGGTGACGGAGCTGCTGATCGAGGCCTACCTGCCCTCGCTGTACGAGGCGCTGGGCATCTACATCCCGCTGATCGTCGTCAACTGCATCATCCTGGGCCGCGCCGAGGCCTACGCCAACAAGCACACGCCGCTCTTGTCCGTGATGGACGGCATCGGCATGGGCATCGGCTTCACGCTGGCGCTGACGCTGGCGGGCCTGATCCGCGAGCTGCTGGGCAACGGCACCGCCTTCGGCGCGCAGATCCTGCCCAGCGGCATCGACCCCATCGGCATCTTCGTGCAGCCTCCGGGAGCCTTCCTGGTGCTGGCGCTGATCATCGCCGTGATGAACGCCATCGGCATCAAGTCCCGCCAGCGCGACCTGGTGGACGTGGGCTGTGACGGCGTGTGCGCGCGCTGCACCGCCGAGTGCAAAAAGTCCGGGGAGGTGAACGCCAAGTGAAGAGCCTGATACTGATCATCATCACCGGCGCTCTGATCAACAACGTGGTGCTCAATCAGTTCCTGGGCATCTGTTCGTTCCTGGGCGTCTCCAAGCAGATGAAGGCCTCGGCCTCGCTGGGCGGCGCGGTGATATTCGTCATCACGATCGCCTCCGCGGTCGCGAGCCTGCTGTACGACTATGTGCTCGCGCCCCTGGGCATGGACTTCATGAAGACCATCGTGTTCATACTGGTCATCGCGGCGCTGGTGCAGATCGTGGAGATGTTCCTGAAGAAGACGTCCCCCGGCGTGTACAAGGCGCTGGGCATCTACCTGCCGCTGATCACCACGAACTGCGCCGTGCTGGGCGTGGCGCTGACCAACGTGCAGGACGGCTACAACTTCATCGAAAGCGTGTTTTCCGGCTTCGGCACGGCCGTGGGCTTCACCCTCGCCATCGTGCTGCTGGCCAGCATCCGCTCCCGCATCCGCGAGGAGGACATCCCCGCCCCGCTGCGCGGCGCGCCGATCGTGCTGATCTCCGCGGCGCTGATGTCCATCGCCTTCATGGGCTTCTCCGGCCTGTCGTTCTGATGGAGGGATCATCATGCAGATCATAATCATTACAACGCTGGTGATCGCCGTCATCGGCATCGTGGTCGGCGCCGGACTGGTGTTTACCGGCAAGAAATTCCACGTGGACGTAGATGAGCGCGAGAGCGCCGTGCGGGAATGCCTGCCCGGCAACAACTGCGGCGCGTGCGGCTACGCGGGCTGCGACGCACTGGCGGCGGCCATCGCCGCCGGGAACGCCTCGGTCAACGCCTGCCCGGTGGGCGGCGCGCCCGTGGCCCAGAAGATCGGCGAGATCATGGGCCAGAGCGCCGAGGCCGTGGAGGGCAAGGTCGCGTTCGTGCGCTGCAAGGGCAGCTGCGACGTGACCCACAACCAGGGCAACTACGTGGGCATGGACTGCCGAAGCGCGGTGCTCGCGGGCCTGAACGTCACCGACTGCACCTACGGCTGCCTGGGCTTCGGCTCCTGCGCGGCGGTCTGCCCGCAGGACGCCATCCGCGTGGTGGACGGCGTGGCCATGGTCGTGCGCAAGAAGTGCGTGGGCTGCGGGCTGTGCGTCAAGGCGTGCCCGAGGGGCCTGATCGAGCTGGTGCCCGCGTCGAAGCGCGTGATCGTGCAGTGCTCCAACAAGGACCGGGGGCCGCAGGTCAAGAAGGTCTGCTCCGCCGGCTGCATCGGCTGCATGCTGTGCACCCGCCAGTGCGAATCCGACGCCATCCACGTGTCGAACAACCTGGCCAGCATCCAGTACGAGAACTGCACCCAGTGCGGCAAGTGCGCCGAGAAGTGCCCCGTCAAAGTCATCACCCCGCCGCCGGGCGTCTGATCGGCTGATAAAGCGTCCGGCAAATATCCGCGTCCGGGGCGTAAACCCGCCCGGACCGACATGAAGAAGGGATGATATAGTAATGGATAAGAAGACCATTGTCAGGCTGGTCGTCGTGGGACTGGCCCTGATCCTGACGACCGTCTTTGCCTGCGGCTTCACGAAGGGCGGCCCGGTGACCTACCAGATCCCCGGCCCCTACACCGCCGAGAGCACCAACAACTTCAGCACCGTCCAGGTGGAGATGACCATTCAGGACGAGAAGATCACCGACTGCGCGATCACCTCGTCCGGCGACAGCGACCTGCTGAACGACAGCATCCGCGCCGAGTGGGCCCAGTCCATCGTGGACAACCAGACCGCCGAGAACGACGTGATCTCCGGCGCGACCCTCGTCTACTCCGCCGCGTCCGTCCAGGAGGCCTCGAACGACATCCTCGTCCAGGCGGGCCTGCGCGAGCCGACCGCCGAAGCGGAGCCTGTCGAAACTGACACCGAGGGCGGAGAGGCCGAGAGCGCCGACGCCGAAACCGGCGAGGCCGACATCGGCGAGGCCGCGCCGCCAACAGAGGCCGCGGCGCTGAACGACGGCACCTACACCGTCCAGAAGACCACCGATTTCAGCACCATCGACGTGGAGATCACCGTCGAGAACGGCGCGATCACGAAGGCCGCCGTCGCCTCCGAGGGCGCGAACGACCTGCTCACCGACGACCATCGCAGCGCCTGGGCGGACCAGATCGTGGAAAAGCAGGCCGTCGACGCCGTCTCCGGCGTGACCGTCTCCTCGAACGCCGTGCAGGAAGCCGTGGCCGAGCTGCTGGCCCAGGCCTCCGGCGAGGCCCCGGCCGGGGAAGCGAGCGCGGACGCGGGCGAAAAGGAGGCCGATCCGCGCCTGGCGAGCATCCTGCCCGCGATCGTGACCACGATGGGCGACAACCGCGACAACAGCTACGTGACCGACTACCTGGAGCAGGACCCGTACCTCGTGAACATCTACGAGGGCTACGGCTTCGCCAAGGACTACGGCAGCGCCCGCGGCCACGAGTACACGCTGGAGGACGTCGCCAAGACCCAGCGCCCGCACCCCAAGGCCAACTGCCTGACCTGCAAGACGCCCGATCTGCACAAGATGATCGAGGAGCAGGGCGTGGCGGTCTACTCGATGCCCTTTGACGAGGTCATGCCCCAGATGACGCAGAACGTGAGCTGCTACACCTGCCACGGGGCCGACGACGGCAACGACGGCGAGATCGTGATCACCCACCGCTACGTGACCGAAGCACTGGCCAATAACGCCGAAGCCATCAAGCCCGCGACGCTGTCCTGCGGCCAGTGCCACATCGAATACTACTTCACCCCCCAGGACAGCGAGGCCATGATGCCCTACCACAGCGTGGAGCAGATGACCCCCGAGGCGATCCTGGCCTACTACGACAACTTCAACTTCGCCGACTGGACCCAGGAGAGCACCGGCACCCGCCTGCTGAAGGCCCAGCACCCCGAGATGGAGACCGTGCTGCAGGGCAAGCACGCGGCGTTCCTCAGCTGCGCGGACTGCCACATGCCCACCGAAAAGACCGAGGACGGCACCGAGTACCTCAGCCACAAGCTGGTCAGCCCGCTGGAGAGCGAGGCGCTGCTGGAGAGCTGCGCGAAGTGCCATGGCGACACCGACATGACCGCGTTCGTCAAGGGCATCCAGGAGCGCGTGACCGCCCGCGAGACGGAGGTCGGCAACCGCCTGAGCGCGATGAAGGACAAGCTGGCCGAGGCCGTGGCCTCCGGCACCTGGAGCGAGGACGACCTGAACGCCGTGCGCAAGCTGCACCGCGAGGCCCAGTGGTTCTTTGACTTCTGCTACGTGGAGAACAGCGAGGGCGCGCACAACACCGAGCTGGCGTACCGCTGCCTGGACACCGCCGACCAGAAGATCGACGAGGCCCTGGCGCTGCTGGGCGAGAACGTGGAGAGCGCCGCGCCCGCCGCGGAGCCCGCGAAGTCCGGCAACCTCACCGACGGCATCTACACCGCCGAGGCCGTCAACGACTTCAGCACCGTCGACGTCTACGCCGCCGTTCGCAACGGCCTGATCGACGACTGCGTGATCTCCTCCTCCGGCGACAACGACCTGCTGACCGACGAGCTCCGCTATGAATGGGGCAGGGCCGTCGTCGAGGCTCAGTCCGCCGACACCGACGCCATCACCGGCGCGTCCCTGACGTTCTCCGCCGCCTCCGTCAAGGAGGCCGTGGACGACATCCTCGCCCGCGCCGCGGGCTCCGAAGCCGGGGAGAAGGGCGCGCAGTAAGCGCATGGCAGGCCCGCGCAGGAGCGTCCCTGCATAATCCGTCCCCTGCGTCCAAATGGCCTTCCCCTATGGGGAAGGTGGCCGAGCAGGTGCCAGAGGCACCGTCCGCGAGGTCGGATGAGGTCGGGCAGCGCTGAGCCTATCGCTGTACCCAGTCGACCTCATCCGTCAGCCCTGCGGGCTGCCACCTTCCCCAGAGGGGAAGGCTTTTGGATGCGCGCCCGTTCCCCTACTCCCTACTCCCTGCTCCCTAACCATGAACACCATCAAACGCATCTACAAATTCATAGCCTCCATGCGCTTCGCCATCATACTTCTGGTGGCGCTGGCGCTCGCCTGCTCCATCGGCAGCCTGGTCACGCAGGGCCAGAGCTACGACTGGTACGCCCAGCGCTACTCCGAACGCGCGGCGGCGCTGATCCTGGCGCTGCGGCTGGACGACGCCTTCCACAGCGCGTGGTTCATCGCCATCACGGCCTTCCTGTGCCTGAACCTGACGCTGTGCAACCTGACGCGCCTGCCCCGGCTGATCCGACGCACGCGGGCGGAGGGCCGGCCCGAGGGCGCGCTCGAATCCGCAGGCGACGTGTCCCGCGAGGGCGTCATCGACCCGAAGGCCGCGTTTGCCCGGCTGCACATGCCCGGGCCCGTCGCCTGCCAGACGGCGGACGGCCGCGACGCGCTGTTCGCGTCGAAGCACCGCGCGGGCCTCTGGGGCGCGTGGGTGTGCCACCTGGGGATCCTCCTGCTGATCCTGGGCTTCGGCCTGGGGCAGATGACGCAGGCGCAGTACACGGTCTACGGCGTGCCCGGAGACGAAAAGCCGATCGGCGACACCGGCTACACGCTCAGGATCGAGGACTTCACCGTGGAAAGGCGCGAGGACGACTCCGTGGCGCAGTACACCGCGCAGATCAGCGTTTCGGGCGGCGACGCCCGGCAGAGCGCCGAGATCAGCGTGAACAACCCCGCCCGGCTGTTCGGCATGAAGTTCTACCAAAACTCCGTCGGCTGGGCGACGCGCGTGAACGTGCTGGAGGACGGCAAGCCCCTGCAGAGCGCCGTGATCTGCGCCGGGGAGTTCTTGCCCGTCGAGGACAAGCCGGAGCTGGTGGTCTACCTGAACGCCTTTTACCCGGACTACGCGATGGTCCCGGGCGTGGGGCCCTCCAGCGCCTCCGAGAAGCTCAACAACCCGGCGTGGCTCTACTCGGTGTACTACCAGGGCCAGCTGTTGGGCATGAACGCGCTGATGGCGGGCGAGGAATTGACCATCGACGCATACACCGTCACGTTCACCGAGCCGCAGAACTACACGCTGATCCAGATCAAGCGCGACCGCTTCACGTGGATGGCGCTGGCAGGCGGCCTCGCCACGATGCTGGGCCTGCTGCTGGCCTTCTACCTCCAGCCCGCGAAGGTCTGGGCCGTCCGCGAGCCGGACGGCCGCTGGACGCTGCGCGGCGCATGCAAGAAGGGCGGAGCGATATGGAAGGATCGATTTGACAACGCGACAGGACAAAAGTTTTGAGAGTTTAGAGTTGAGAGTTTAGATTGATTGGCTTCCCGATCGCAAGCAAGCCCTCGAAAAAAGCGGCATGAATCAAAACAAATCCGTCAGGATTTGCACCTCAACTCCACTCTCAACTCTCAACTCTAAACTCTCTTAACTCCCAAAGGAGACTAAACATGCTACAAGTCGAAAACACCCTCTTCACCCTCGTCATGCTGCTGTATTTCGCGGCGATGGCGCTGTACTTCGCGTTCATCGCCGTCAAGAAGGACGGCGTGGCCAGGGCGGCGGTGGGCCTGCAGATCGCGGGCCTCGCGCTGCACACGGCGGCGCTCGTGTGCCGGGGCATCGGCGCGGGGCGGCTGCCGCTGACGAACCAGTACGAGTTCGCCACCTCGTTCGCCTGGGGGCTGTGCCTAGTGAGCCTGGCGTTCGTGATCCGCTTTCGCTTCCCGGTGCTGGGCGCGTTCGCCTCGCCGGTCACATTCCTGATCATCGGCTACGCCGCCATGCAGAGCAGGGAGGTCAAGAACCTGATGCCCGCGCTGCGCAGCAATTGGCTGGGCTTTCACGTGTCCACGGCCATCATCGCCTACGGCGCGTTCGGCGTGTCGTTCGTGCTGGGCGTGATCTTCCTGCTGCGCGACAGGATGCGCGCGCGCGGCTTCATGGACCAGCACATCCCGGGCCGCGAAAAGCTGGACGTGATCGCCTATCGGAGCGTGTCGCTGGGGCTGCTGTTTTTGACGTTCACGATCATCACCGGGGCCATCTGGGCCGAGCGCGCCTGGGGCAGCTATTGGTCGTGGGACCCGAAGGAGACCTGGTCGCTGGTTACGTGGATCATCTATTCCGCCTACCTGCACCTGCGCATCCGCCGCGGCTGGCAGGGCCGCGCCGCCGCGATCTTCGCCGTGATCGGCTTCGTCTGCGTGGTGTTCACCTACATCGGCGTGAACACGCTCCTCCCGGGCGTGCACAGCTACGCATGATGGGTGGCGGGGGACCGGCTTCCCCCGCCACTGCCACCCCTTTGACAGATTTTATGAGAAGATCCTTCGCTACGCTCAGGATGACAGGGTTTGCATCGCCCAAACGTTGTCATCCTGAACGAAGTGAAGGATCTTTTTATTTCATCCACATGTCTGTAGGGGCGGGCGGTGGGACCGCTCCCAGCGGTGGGACCGCTCCCAG
>CACYET010000002.1 GCA_902773515.1 uncultured Eubacteriales bacterium
ATCGCCGCCGACGAGCTGTTCACCCTGCTCATGGGCGACCAGGTGGAGCCGCGACGCGAGTTCATCGAGCAGAACGCGAAGTTGGTGGCTGATCTGGATATTTAGGGAGTAGGGAGTAGGCAGTAGGGAGTAGGAAATGTGGAAAACTACAAGGAATTGATCGTTTGGAAACGCGCCATGGAGTTGGTTGCAGCCTCGTATCAAGTGGCTGCGTTGCTGCCCCGGGAAGAGATGTTTGCTCTCTCCGATCAGGTTCGAAGATCCGCGGTTTCCATTCCTTCAAACATTGCAGAAGGATACGGGCGCAATTCCACAAAGGACTATGCTCGCTTTCTGTCTATTGCCAGAGGTTCCCGCTATGAACTGGAAACCCAGTTGTTGCTCTGTGTGCAACTGGGATATGTGCGACAAGGAGATATCGAAAAAGCAATTGAACTGGGTGAAGAAGTTGGGAAGATGCTCAACGTCATAATTACCAAACTGGGGTTTTGACCGAGAGCAGCGGAGCCAGGCTATTCCTACTCCCTACTCCCTACTGCCTACTCCCTGAGAAGGAGGCAATCACATGCCCGACGAAAACAACATCGGAAAACTGACTCCCCTCAATATCGAGGATGAATTAAAGCGCTCGTTCATCAGCTACGCGATGGCGGTCATCGTCACGCGGGCGCTGCCGGACGTGCGGGACGGCCTGAAGCCCGTGCACCGGCGCATCCTGTACTCGATGAACGAGATGGGGATCACCCCCGACAAGCCCTACAGGAAGTCCGCGCGCATCGTGGGCGACGTGCTGGGCAAATACCATCCCCACGGCGATTCCAGCGTCTACGACGCCATGGTGCGCCTGGCGCAGGATTTCTCCATCCGCTA
The DNA here is from genome assembly GCA_902773515.1 of uncultured Eubacteriales bacterium. Lineage (GTDB taxonomy): Bacteria > Bacillota > Clostridia > Christensenellales > Aristaeellaceae > UBA2862. Next base: position 871 of record CACYET010000002.1, read on the forward strand.
CACGCTGGTGGAGGGCCAGGGCAACTTCGGCTCGGTGGACGGCGACGGCGCGGCCGCCATGCGTTACACCGAGGCGCGGCTGTCGAAGCTGTCCATGGAGATGGTGCGCGACATCGAGAAGGAGACCGTCGACTTCTACCCGAACTTCGACGAGACCCTGATGCAGCCCGCCGTGATGCCCAGCCGCTTCCCGAACCTGCTGGTAAACGGCTCCAGCGGCATCGCCGTCGGCATGGCCACGAACATCCCGCCGCACAACCTGGGCGAGGTGATCGACGCCTGCGTGCACTACATCGAGCATCCCGACTGCACCGTGGACGACCTGATGCAGTACGTGAAGGGCCCGGATTTCCCCACCGGCGGCGTGATCCTGGGCAAGCGCGGCATCTACGACGCCTACCACGAGGGCCGCGGACGCATCGTCGTGCGCGCCAAGAGCGAGATCGAGGAGATGAGCCAGGGCCGCCAGAGGATCGTCGTCACCGAGATCCCCTACATGGTGAACAAGGCCAAGCTGATCGAGAAGATCGCCGAGATGGTGCACGAAAAGACCGTGGAGGGCATCAGCGACATCCGCGACGAGTCCGACCGCGAGGGCATGCGCATCGTCATCGAGCTCAAGCGCGACGTGAACGCGAACGTGGTGCTGAACACGCTGTACAAGCACACCCAGATGCAGGACACCTTCGGGGCCATCATGCTGGCGCTGGTGGACGGCGAGCCGAAGATCCTGTCGCTCAGGCAGATGATCCACCACTACATCGAGCACCAGGAGGACGTCATCCGCCGCCGCACGCAGTACGACCTGAACAAGGCCGAGGCCCGCAGCCACATCCTCGAGGGCCTGATCATAGCGCTGGACAACATCGACGAGGTCATCGCGCTGATCCGCGCAAGCCGCACCGGCCAGGAGGCCAAGGACGGCCTGATGTCGAGGTTCGGCCTCACCGAGCGGCAGGCCCAGGCGATCCTGGACATGCGCCTGCAGCGCCTGACCGGCCTGGAGCGCGACAAGATCGAGGCCGAGTACGCGGAGCTGCAAAAGCTGATCGCCTACTACAGGGCCGTCCTGGCCGACGAGAGCATGGTGCTGGGCATCATCAGGGACGAGATACTGGAGGTCAAGCGCAAGTACGCCGACGAGCGCCGCACCGAGATCTCCGCGCTGGAGGGCGAGATCGACATGCTCGACCTGATCCAGGAGGAGGACATGGTCGTGACGCTGACGCACTACGGCTACGTGAAGCGCCTGCCCAAGGCCACCTACCGCGCCCAGAAGCGCGGCGGCAAGGGCGTCGTCGGGGCGACCACCCGCGAGGAGGACTTCGTGGAGCAGATGTACGTCGTCTCCACCCACGACACGCTGATGTTCTTCACGAACCGCGGCCGCGTGTACCAGCTGAACTGCTACCAGATCCCCGAGGCCGGGCGCACCGCCCGGGGCACGGCGATCGTGAACCTGCTGCAGCTGGATGCGGGCGAGAAGGTGAAGGCGCTGCTGCCCGTGCCGGCGGAGAAGGTGGCGGGCCACTACCTGATCATGGCGACGAAGAACGGCGTGATCAAGCGCACGGAGCTAAGCGAGTTCACGAACCTGCGCAAGAGCGGCCTGATCGCGCTGGTGCTCAGAGAGGACGACGAGCTGATCGGCGTGGCGCTGACGGACGGCAGCTACGAAGTGCTGCTGGGCACGCGCGACGGCATGGCCATCCGCTTCCCCGAGACGGACATGCGGCCCATCGGCCGCGCCGCGATGGGCGTGAAGTCCATCGAGCTGAACCGGGGCGACGAGGTGGTGGACATGTGCCCGGTGTTCCCCGATATGAAAGTTCTGTCCATTACTGAAAACGGCTACGGCAAGCTGACCGAGATCGACGAGTATCGCGTGCAGAGCCGCGGCGGCAAGGGCATCAAGGCCATGAACCTGACGCAGAAGACCGGCCGCCTGACCTGCCAGCTGCTCGCGGACGAGGCCGAGGATATCCTGCTGATCACCGACGACGGCACGATCATCCGCACGCCCGTCTCCTCCATCTCCACGCTGGGCCGTACCACCCAGGGCGTGCGCCTGATGCGCGTCGCCGAGGACAGCAAGGTCGTCTGCGTCGCCCGCGCCGAGGCCGAGGAGGACGAGGGCGAGGAGACGGTCGGGGAGGACGAGGAGATTTAGGGAATAGGGAGTAGGGAGTAGGGAGTAGGCAGTAGGGAGTAGGAAAAGTGAATAGGCAATAGGGAATAGGAATAGTGTAGGGGCGGCGATGCGCCGCCCGCCCATAACGAAACTAAAAGATCCTTCGCTGCGCTCAGGATGACAGGTTGGCGGATTGCCGCCGTTGTCATCCTGAGCGCAGCGAAGGATCTTCACTATTCCTACTCCCTACTCCCTACTGCCTACACCCTCAAAGCGTTCCTCCACCTCATCCCTTGTCCATCCCCCGGACGCGCCGACGCGCTCCACGCACAGCGACGCGGCGGCGTTGGCGAAGCGACCGCAGTCGCGCAAGGGCCGGCCCTCGATGAGCGCGGCGATGAACCCGGCGGCAAACGTGTCGCCCGCGCCGGTGGTGTCCACGCAGCTTGCGCCCGCGAACGCGGGCACGAGGTGGCGCTCGCCCGCGCTCTTCAACAGGCAGCCCGCGCCGCCCAGCTTGATCGCGACGTGCTTCACGCCCGCGTTCAGCAGCGCGTCGGCGGCGCGGTCGGGGTCTTTTTCGCCGGTCAGCAGCGCGGCCTCGTCCCGGTTCGGGAAGAAGTAGTCCAGCCGCGACAGCGCCGCGCCGGCCTCGCGGAGCGTCTCGCCGCGCTTGGGCCGGGTGGTGTCGGCGCAGAGCGTCAGCCCGCGCGCCTTCAGTGCGTCGAACAGCGCCGCGGTGTCGTCGAGCGTCAGAAGCGGCGACACGAACAGGCTCGCCAGGCACGCGATTTTTGCGCCCGCGAACGCCGGGCTGTCCAGCGCGGGCAGGATGTCGGAAAGGGAGATGAAGCGGCGCTCGCCGTCCGGGCCGACGAGCACGACGTTGATGCCGGTGTCGAGGCCCGGAATGCGCCGCACGCACGAGGCGTCCACGCGCGCGTCCGTGAGCGCGCGCAGCACAAAGTCCCCGGCGGCGTCCTCGCCCACGACGCTGACCAGCGCCGGCCGGCGACCCAGCCGGGCCAATGCCAGCGCCTCGTTCAGCGCGTCGCCGCCGGGGGTCATGGCGATCCTGGCGAGCGGCGTGGAGTGCGCCGCGAACACCTCCGGGCCCACCGGGGCCAGCGGGATGTCGGCGATGGCCGCGCCGATGACGGCGACCTCAGGAAAATGAACAGGCATGGATTTCTCCTCATGGCGTGGTATATAGAGAGTTAAGAGTTGAGAGTTTAGAGTATAGATCAGTGTGTGGATGCCGCGCAACAAAGCGCATCTTCACGGGAATGAACAATGGAAACCACGACAGACATTTGTGTGCGGCAAACAATTTCAACTCTCAACTCTAATCTCTCAACTCTCAACTCTCAATTAGTCCTGCTTCCTCCGGTAGAATCTTCCCGTCAGCGAGTCGGTGCGCATGGCGTTGATGAAGGCGTGGGGGTCGATCTGGCGCACGTCGTGCACCACGCGGCGGATGTCGTCGCCGGAGAGCACGGTGTAGATCATCGAGCGCGGCTCGCCCAGATACAGCCCCGTGCCCTGAAACAGCGTCGCGCCGTGGTGGGTGGTGTCGCGAATGACGGCGTAGACGGGGCTGGGCTGGTCGGTGACGATCCAGAGCGTGCGGTGCTGGTAGCGCCGAAACAGCGTGTGCAGCGCCTGCGTGGTGCAGAACTGGAAGATCATCGAGTAGAGCGCGCGCTCCCAGCCGAACAGCAGCCCCGCCGCCGCCAGCATCACCACGTTGCCGCCCAGGATCAGGTTGAAGGCGTCGCGGCCGCTCTTCTCGGCCAGGTAGATGCTGATGAAGTCGGTGCCGCCGGTGCTGGCGTCGGCGCGCAGGCACAGCGAGATCGCCAGCCCGTTCACCAGCCCGCCGAACACGCTGCACAGCAGCGGGTCCTGCGAGAAGGTGTAGGCGGGCATCAGGTCCGTCAGCACGCTCGAGATCGCCACCGCCAGCATCGACAGCAGCGCGAACTTCTTGCCGATGTAGCGGAAGCACAGCGCCGCCGCGATGAAGTTCAGCGTCAGGCTGAACAGCGAGTAGGGCGGCGTGAAGCCCAGGTAGCGCTGGCAGCACTGCTGGATCAGCAGTGACAGGCCCGTAAAGCCGCCGGGAAACAGGCCCGCGGGGCGGGCGAAGCACACCAGGCCCGCGGCGTAGATCGTCGCGCCGACGACGATCAGCAACAGTCGCCGCCACATGGGCCGCTGCTTGGGAGGCATAGGATCACAACCCTTCGAGAGTACTTACCAAAGCCTTCCCCCCTGGGGAAGGTGGCCGAGCAGGCGCTTCAGCGCCGTCAGCGAGGTCGGATGAGGTCGAATTGCGTTCAACACATCGCTGTACCATATCGACCTCATCCGTCTTGACGCTTCGCGTCAATCCACCTGACGCTGACGCTAGGCTTACGCCCCCAGAGGGGAAGGCTTTTGGTTGGTTCGCTTCCCTTATTCTAATTCAACATTGAAAAATTCGCAAGGTCTTTTCTTTTCCCTAACATTGTGCTATAATGGTATATCCTATATGCGCGGCGCGAATGCGCGGGGGATATGGTTTTCGAGCCCGGAGGTTTTTTCTTATGGAACACTTGAAGGAACTGCGCGAGGAGCAGGCCTATACCGTGCGGGTGCAGCAGCTTTTGCTGGCGCTGATCGAGCGCGCCCAGGTCATCTCCAACGACCACCTGCAATCGATACAGGCCATCGTGGCCGACGCCTGGGAGGACCTGCGCGTGAAGCCCACGGCCCTCTCCGAGGAGGACCTGGAGCAGCTCTCGGCGGAGGTGGACCGCTTCGTGGCGCGCCGCCAGTTCGCCGACAGCCTGGCCCAGCGCTCGCGCCGGATGCTGATGAACCCGTTTTTTGCCCGGGTGGACTTCGCCGAGCGCGGCGAGGACAAGCTGGAGAAGATCGTCATCGGCCTGTACAGCCTGAAGGACGAGAAGGGCGAACTGCTGGTGCACGACTGGCGCGCGCCGGTTTGCAGCCTGTACTACGACGCCACGCCCGGCGAAGCCCGCTACGAAAGCCCGTCCGGCGAGATCTGGGGCCAACTGACGCTGAAGCGCCAGTACCGCATGGAGAACGGCCGCCTGCGCTACTACGTGGACACCCAGCTGAACATCGACGACTCGATGCTGCTGGACATCCTCTCCGGGGCCACCAGCCGCCACATGCGCCAGATCGTGGCCACGATCCAGTCCGAGCAGAACGCGGCCATCCGCCGCGAGGACGCGCGGGTGCTGTCCGTCGTGGGCGGCGCGGGCTCCGGCAAGACCAGCGTGGCCATGCACCGCGCGGCCTATTTGATGTACCGCCGCCGGGACGTGCTGGACGCCAGCAAGATCGTGATCCTCTCGCCCAGCACCGCCTTTTCCGAGTACGTTTCCGGCGTGCTGCCGGAGCTGGGCGAGGAGAACATCCGCGCCCGCACGATGCGCGAGGTGGTGGAGGACGTGCTCGGCAAGAAGGTCGAGAAGCCCTACCGCCAGCTGGAGGCGCTGCTGGACGACGAGAGCGGCCTGCGCCGCCAGTCCGTGCGCTACAAGGGCGGGGCGCAATTCCTCGGCCAGCTGAAGCGCTTTGCGGACGACTTCGCCGCCTACGGGCCCAGCTTCCGAGACGTGCGGCTGGACAACCAGGTGCTCATTCGCCGGGACGAGCTGGTGCGCATGTACCGGGGCGAGCTCTCGCTGCTCACGCCCGCGCAAAAGCTGATGCGCATGGCCGCCACGCTGCAAACGCGGCTTTCCGGCTGGGAGGAGCGCCTCTACAAGCAGTACGAAAAGAGCTTTTCCGGCAAGTACAGCCAGCGCGAGCTGCGGCAGATGAGCAACATGGCCGTGGCCCAGCGGCTGCAGCCGGTGCGCGCCCAGCTGCGGCAGATGCTGGAATTGAAGGGGAACCAGCTGTTGGTGCGCGCGCTTCGCACCGCGCCGAAGCCCCTGAAGGACGCCTACGCCGAGAACCAGGCCGCCGGGATCACCTGGTGGGAGGACGCCGTGGCCGAGGCGTATCTTACGGTGCGCCTGGGCTTTGCCGCGCCGGACAAGCTGATCTACCACCTGCTGGTGGACGAGGCGCAGGACTACGCCGACGTGTCGCTGGCGATGCTGGGGGCCTACTATCCCAACGCGCAGGTCACGCTGCTGGGCGACCCCAAGCAGCGCACGACCCCCGGCATGGAGCCCTGCGACCCCTCGCGCTGGGGCGCGTGCTTCGGCATGCCCGAGGCGCCGATGATGCCGCTGAGCCGGTGCTACCGCTCCACGGTGCCCATCGCCCAGCTGTGCAACCGCATCCTGCCGGACGGCGAACAGCTGGAGCCCTTCGGCCGCGAGGGCGAGGAGCCGATGGTGGCGCAGTACTCCGAGGCGCTTTTGAAGCAGACGCTGGAGAGGTTCCGCGCCGCGGGTCACAAGTCCATCGCCGTGATCACCCGCAGCCAGGCTCAGGCGGACTCGCTGTCCGCGAAGCTGGAGAACGTCTACCGGCTGGACGGCGGCGAGGCCGACCTCAACTACGAGGCCGGGGACAACGTCGTGGCCTGCTACCACCTGACCAAGGGCATGGAGTTCGACGCCGTGATCGTCGTCTGGCCCGACGTGCCCCTGACCGACGGCGAGCGCCGCCGCCTCTACACCGCCGCCTCCCGCGCCCTCCACGCCGCCGCCCTCCTCGGCGGGGGAAAGCTCGTGAAGGAGTTGGGAGTGAGGAGTTAGGAGTGAGGACATTATGCAATATGATGTTCTGATCGTCGGCGGAGGGGCCTCGGGCCTGATGGCCGCCTGCGCACTGGCCCTGCGCGGGCGGCGCGTCGCCCTGCTGGAAAAGCAGGGCCGGGTGGGCCGCAAGCTCCTCTCCACCGGCAACGGGCGCTGCAACCTGACGAACCTGAACGCCCGGGCGAGCGACTACCACGGCTCCCGGGCCGCGGCGCAGGCGGCGCTCAGAGCGTGGCCGCCCGCGAAGGTGCTGGCCTTCTTCGAGGCGCTCGGCATCCCCGGCGCGGCGGACGAGGCCGGGCGGGTCTACCCGATGAGCCGCCAGGCGGCCTCGGTGCTGGACGCGCTGCGGCTGTGCTGCGACGAGAACGGCGTGGACACGCTGACCGACTTCGCCGTGGCGAAGCTGGAAAAGCGCGACGGGGCCTTCGAGGCCGTGGCCGCGGACGGGCGCGCGGTGCAGGCGAGGTGTGCCCTCGTCGCCGCGGGCGGTCTGGCCGCGCCGAAGCTCGGGGCCTGCGGCGACGGCTGTAAGCTGCTGGAGGGCTTCGGACATACCATCGCGCCGCGCTTTCCCGCCATCGCCGCGCTCAAAACTTCGCCCCAGGCCGTGCGCGGTCTGAAGGGCATCCGCGCGGAAGGCGAGATCGCGCTGCTCGTGGACGGCGGGGCCGTGCGCGAGGAGGCGGGCGAGGTGTTGTTCGGCGAGGACGGCGTGTCCGGCATCGCCGCGATGCAGCTGGCCCGGCAGGCGAACGAGGCGCTGCGCGACGGCAGGCGCTGCGAGGCGCGCCTGAACTTCATGCCCGGCGTCAACGCGGAGGGCGCGCTGCGCGCGCGGGCGCGAAAGCTGTCCAAACGGCGCATGGAGGACTTCCTGAACGGCATCGTGCCCAAAAGGCTGGGCCAGGCGCTGGTCCGGGCGGCGGGGCTGGAGATGGCCGCCCCCGCCGGGGAGCTGGCCGGGGCGCGGCTCTCGGCGCTGGCGCGGCTGCTGAACGGCTGGACGCTGCCCGTCGCGGGCACGCAGGGCTTCGACCAGGCGCAGGTCACCGCCGGCGGCGCGAGCCTGAAGGACTTTGACATCCGCTGCATGCAGTCGCTGCGCTGCCCGGGGCTGTTCGCCGCGGGCGAAGTGCTGGACGTGGACGGCGACTGCGGCGGCTTCAACCTCCAGTGGGCCTGGAGCAGCGCGCTGATGGCCGCCGACGGCATCGACGCGGCGCTGACGAGGTAAAAATTTCATAGCCAAGCCAACGCAACACCTCCTTTCGGCGTCCTTTATAGTGACGCGAAAGGGGGTTTTCCTGTGAAAAAGACAATCATCATCATGGCGCTGCTGCTCCTCTGCCTGGGCGCGGCGCTGGGCGAGAACCGGCTTCTGGCGCTGCCGGAGGGGGAGTATGTCAACGGCCTTTGCACCGACGGCGACACGCTGTACATCCAGGGCGGTGCGCTGTACACCTGGCGCGCGGGCGACGGCGCGGTCAAAAGCTGGGAGGCTGCCATCGACCTGCCCCGCCCGGAGAGCTCCGGCGACAGCTGGCGGCAGGCCTGCGACGGCCTCCTTTTCTTCATGGACGGCGTGGCGCTGCGGGGCGCGCGGCTGTTGACGGACGACGACGGCGCGGCCAAGGCGCTGCAGCTGTGCGACATCGCCCTCACCGATGCCGGGACCGCCGAGGCGCGAAACGTGCAGACGCTCGCCGCGCCGCCCGCCGTGCGGGATGGCGGCCTGGCGTACCTCACCGGGCTGTGCGTCCGGGACGGCGTTATGTACCTGTCGGGCTACGTGAGCGACGGCGCGGTGCTCTGCACGGTGGATTCCGCCGACGGTTCGGCGCGGGTGGAGAGCCTGGGCGGCTGGAACACGTTTCGCCTGCTCCAGGCCCCGGACGGCCCGTTCCTGGCCGAGGAGGGCGACGACGCGGGCGCGACGATCTACCGCGTGGGCCGGGACGCGCGCGTGGAAAAGCTGTGCGATCTGCCGCCGTTCACCGGCGGCATGGCCGCCGACCCTGCCACGGGCGCGATCTACGCCGTGCTGGACGGGCGCGTCTGCCTCGTCGATCTGGACGCGGGCGGGCTGGGGGAGCCGGTCTCCGCCGTGCCCCTGCGCGTCGACGGCGCGGCGGCGCTGGGCGGGCGGTACGTCGCCTGGATGAGCGATCGCGTGGCCGTGCTGGACGCCGACCGTCCGCTGGACGCGGGCGGCGTGATGAGCTACGCCGCGGGCTTCTCCGCGCCGTGGATGGACGACGCGCTGCTGGACTTCGCGGTGGCGCACCCGGAGCTGGCGCTGGCGCGGGCGGACCTGCCCGCCGAGGGCGTGCTGGACGGGATGCTGACGCAGTCGCGGGACGTGGACGTGTTCATATTCGACACCCGCGACGGTGCGGCGGCCTACGACGCGCTGCTGGAGCGCGGCTACATGCTGCCGCTGGACGGGCGGGAGGCGCTGCGGGCGTTCTATGAGCGCATGTATCCCGGCATCCGGCGGGCCACGACCTCGGGCGGGGCGTTCGCGGCCCTGCCGGTGGAGGTGAACGGCAGCGGGCTGGGCGTCGGCGAGGCGGCGCTCGCGCGGCTGGGGCTGTCGATCTCGGACGTGCCGGACACCTGGCAGGGATTTCTGGACTTCCTGGAGGAGAGAATCCAACCGAGGCTTTCCGACCTCGGCCCAGGCGCGAGCTTTACCTATTCCGACCTGTCCGCCGAGGGCTTCCGCTACAACCTGCGCATGGCCATCCTGAACGACTGGGTGGACTGCGCCGCCGCCGCGGGCGCGCTGCCCGACTACGGCGATCCCCGGCTGCTCGCGCTGCTGGAGCGCGTGGACAGCATGGACTTCACCGCCTATGGGCTCGCCCCGGAGGAGCTGCCGGATGATGAATCCGCGGAGGAGGACGCGTGGTTCGGCGGGGGTTACGGCTACAGCTACGGCAGCGGGGAGGTCGTGCTGGTCCAGCTCAGCGCGCGCTATGACTTTGACGACGACGGCGTGGAGGGGACGCCGCTGCTGCTGGGCTTCGGCGACGACCTGCCCGGCGCGATGCCGCTGCACATGACCGCGGCGTTCGTCAATCCCTACACCGTCCACGCGGACGCGGCGCTCGACCTGATGGAGGCACTGCTCGGGCATATGCCCGCCGAGGTGGCGTACGCCCTCTGCCCGGATATGACGGAGCCGGTGATCCGCGACGGGTATGCGCGGGCCACGGCGGAGTACGACGAGAGGATCGCGCAGACGCGCGCGCAGATCGACACCGCCGCGGAGGTGGACCGGCAGGCGCTGGAGGAGGTACTGAGCGCGCTGGAGCGGGAGCGGGAGGCGTATGAGCAGACGGGCAAGTGGCTCATCCCGCCCAAAAAGCTCGAATGGTACCGCAGGCACGGCGATAGGGTGTGCGTGGCAGCGCCCAGCTGGTTCGACAAGGACACCTCCGGCGAGGCCTGGCAGCTGATGGACCAGTACACCGCCGGGCTGATCCCCGCCCGGGCGTTCCTCGACGCCGTGAACCGAAAGGCGCGGATGATGGCGCTGGAGGGGGAATAGAGTTCGGGGCAACATCATTTGCTCTGAGGGGAGGCGACCTCATCCGGCGCTACGCGCCACCAAAAGCCTTCCCCTCTGGGGGCCAAAGGCCTAGCGGCAGCGTCAGGTGGCCCGCGAAGCGGGTCGGATGAGGTCGTTTCGCATGATACCGCTCTGCAATAGCGCGTGCCCCTTGACAGGGTGCGCCGGGTTTAGATACAATACTATTGACTTTATGGCAAGGGTGGCCCGGTATGAAGATTCGCATTTCCCAGCTTCGGCAAAAGCTGGATGACTGGCAGCTGCCGCCGGAGGAGCTCGCGGCGCGGGCGCTGCGCGTGAAGCGCGCGGACGTGCTGTGGGCGCGGCTGGCGCGCAAGTCCGTGGACGCCCGCGACAAGGGCGACGTCCACTTCACGCTGACGTTGGACGTGGAGACCGCGCGGCCCGTGCGCCTGCCGAGGAACGCGGCTGTTCTTCAGGAAGATTCTTCGCGCTGGAATCAGTGGCGCGAAGAATCGTCGCTGGAGCGCGCGGCAGCAATTGCCCGCGGGGGCACCCTGCTGGAGTGCGCGGCAGAAAACACCTGCGACGGCAGGTTTCCCGCGCTGGAATCAGTGTCGCGGGGAACCGATACCAGAAAGGCGGCAGCAAATGCCTCCAGGCGCTGCCTGGTCGTGGGTATGGGCCCCGCGGGGCTGTTCGCGGCGCGGACACGCGCGCGGGCGGGGCTTCGGCCCGTGGTCGTCGAGCGCGGCAAGCCCGTCGAGGACCGCGAGAAGGACGTGGATGCGTTCTGGCGCGGCGGACCGTTTGATCCCGAGAGCAACGTGCAGTTCGGCGAGGGCGGCGCGGGCACGTTCTCCGACGGCAAGCTGAACAGCGGCATCAAGGACGCCCGCTGCCGCACCGTGCTGGAGGAGATGCACCGCGCGGGCGCGCCGGAGAGCATCCTGTGGCAGGCCAAGCCCCACGTGGGCACCGACCATTTGAAGGCCATGGTGAAGAACCTGCGCGGGCAGATCGTCGCGCTGGGCGGCGACGTGCGCTTTCAGACGCGCCTCACCGGCCTGATCGTCGAAAACGGGGCCGTCACCGGCGCGCGGCTGGAGGGCCCGGACGGCGCGTACGCGCTGGATACCGCGGGCGTGATCCTCGCCGTGGGCCACAGCGCGCGCGACACCTTTGCGATGCTCCGCAAGGCCGGGGCCGACATGTCGCGCAAGCCGTTCGCCATCGGCGCGCGCATCGAGCACAGGCAGGCCGCCGTCAACCGCGCGCAGTACGGAGCGGCGGCGGGCCATCCCGCGCTGGGGGCCGCCGACTACAAGCTGGCCGTCCACCTGCCGTCGGGCCGGTCCGTGTACACGTTCTGCATGTGCCCCGGCGGGCAGGTGGTCGCCGCCGCCAGCGAGGCGGGCGGGGTGGTGGTCAACGGCATGAGCCTCTACGCCCGCGACGGCGAGAACGCCAACAGCGCGCTGCTGGTGAACGTGCTGCCGGAGGACTTCGGCGGCGACGACCCGCTGGCGGGCGTGGCGTTCCAGCGCCGATGGGAGCGCGCGGCGTTCGAGGCCGGCGGCGTGAATTTTAGCGCCCCGGCGCAGAGGGTGGGCGACTTTATGAAACGGCGGGCCAGCGCGGGCCCCGGTTCGGTGACGCCCAGCTACAAGCCCGGCGTGAAGTGGGGAAGCCTCGACGGGTGCCTGCCGGGGTTCGTCACCGACAGCATGAGGCAGGCGCTGCCGCTGCTGGACCGGAAGCTGAAGGGCTTTGCCGATCCCGACGCCGTGCTGACCGGCGTGGAGACGCGCTCGTCCTCGCCGGTGCGCATCGAGCGCGGCGGCGATTGCCAGTCCAACCTCGCCGGGCTCTACCCCTGCGGCGAGGGCGCGGGCTACGCCGGGGGCATCATGTCCGCCGCCGTGGACGGCATGCGATGCGCAGAAGCGCTGATAGAAGAAAAGATCCTTCGACTTCGCTGACGCTCCGCTCAGGATGACACCGAAGCGAATCCGTGTCATTCTGAGCGGAGCCTTGCAGATCTGCAAGGCGCAGTCGAAGAATCTGTCCATTGTGGATTAGTATTGATATGGTTTAGAAGAAAAACATACAGGAGACACTCCCATGACCCAATCCATCCCCTTCCGCGCGGCCTTATTTGACCTCGACGGCACGCTGCTGGACAGCAACGGCGTCTGGCGGGACGTGGACGCGCGCTTCTTCGCGGCGCGGGGCCTCGCCGTGGACCATGCGGAATACGCCCGCGCCGTGCAGGGCATGAGCTTCCGCGAGGCCGCGGAGCATACCGTGCGCCGCTACGGCCTCGATGAATCCGTCGCGGCGGTGATGGCCGAGTGGATGCGCATGACGGCGGCGGAGTACGCGCGCCACGTGCCGCTGAAGCCTGGCGCGCGGGATTACCTGCGCCTTCTGAAGCGCGCGGGCGTGAAGCTGGCGGTGGCCACGGCGAACCGGCCCGAGCTGTTCATGCCGACGCTGGAGCGCTGCGGCGTGGCGGAGCTGTTCGACGCGATCTGCACCACCGCCGACGCGGGCGACACGGGCAAGGCCGACGGCGCGCTGTTTCGCCACGCGGCGGGGAAGCTGGGCGTCGAAGCGGCGGACTGCGCCGTGTTCGAGGACGTGCTGGACGGCATCATTGGCGCGAAGCGCGCGGGCATGCGCGCCTACGCCGTGCGCGACGCCGCCGCGGCGCACAGCCGCGGGGAGATCGACGCCCTTGCCGACGGCGCCATCGACGGCTTTGACGACATGCGCGCCTTTCACAGCTTCGACGAGCCGCCCCGGCGCTGCGTGATCTTCACCGCCCACTGCGAGGGCGACCCCGCGCGCGCCTACGCGCCGCGGCCGGGGGACTGCGTGCTCTGCGCGGACGGCGGCTGGCTGCTGGCGCGAAGCATGGGCGTGAAGCCGGAGCGGGTGATCGGCGACTTCGACTCCTCCGACGCGCCCGCGGACGAGGCCGTGTGTCGCGTGCCGGCGGAGAAGGACGACTCGGACACGATGCTGTGCCTCAAGCGCGGGCTGGCGCTGGGCTTCGACGACTTCCTGATCGTCGGCGGCTTCGGCGGGCGCGTCGACCACACGCTGGCGAACTTTCAGGCGCTCCACTACGCGGCGCGGCGCGGCGTCCACGCCGAGATGGTCGACGGCAAGAGCTGGGCGTCCGCGGTGGCGAACGGCCGCCTGCGCGTGCCCGCGGATGTCGTGGACGCGGGCGGGGGAGGCGTCAAGCTGTCGGTGTTCGCGCTGACGGACGCCTGCCGCGGTGTGGACATCCGCGGCGCAAAGTGGACGCTGTCCGGCGCGACGCTCACCAACGCCTTCCCGCTCGGCCTGAGCAACGCCTTCGCCGCCCCCGCGGCCGAGATCGCCGTCGCGGAGGGCGCGCTGCTGGTGACGGTGTGCGGGGAGTAATGTAATCAAAAAAAGCGTCTGTTTGCGCGGGATCGCATCAAACAGGCGCTTTTTAATGCAAAATCGATTGCGGATCTACCTGCCGAGCTCGTCCGCCAGCGTGAACGCGAGGATCATCGCGCCGCCGATCAGCTGGGAGGGGGCGACGCTTTCGCGCAGCACCACGAGCGACACGACCACGGCCACCAGCGGATCGATGTAGCTGAGGATGGCGGCTTCGTGGCCGGGCAGCGATTTGAGCGCGGAGAAGTAGAGCACGTAGGCCAGCGCGGAGTGGATCAGCCCCACCGCCATCAGGCACGCCCAGCCCGCGGCGTCCATGCGCGCGAAGTGAAAGCCGCCGCCCAGCAGCACATAGGGCAACAGCACCAGCGCCGCCGCGCCGAACTGCAACACGGTGCGGTCGATGCCGGAATAGCCGGTTATCTTCTTATTCAACAGGACCACCGAGGCGTAGAGCGTCGCCGCCGCCAGCCCGAACAGCACGCCCCTGACCGGGTCGGGCCCCGTGAGCGCGCCGGGGTTCACCACCAGCATGAGCCCCGCCGTGCTGCCGACGAAGCAGACGACGTTCCGCGCGGTCATGCGCTCGTGAAACAGCAGCGGGCAGGCCAGCGTCACGAGCACCGGCGCGAAGTAGTAGCTCAGCGTCGCCACCGACACGGTGGTGTACTTGTAGGCCTCGAACAGGAAGATCCAGTTGAAGCCCATGGCCGCGCCGGAGAGGAAGAGGAGGAGGGCGGAACGGGAAGAAGTTGGCAACACCTCATCCGTCACGGCTGTGCCGTGCCACCTTCCCCTCAAGGGGAAGGCTTTTGGGCTTGGGAGGAGGGCATCGCGCGAAGACCGTAGGGGCGGCGTTGCGCCGCCCGCCAGTATCCCCTTCGTCCCGCCGAGCGCGATCAGTGCGATCACCGCGCGAAACAGCGCCACCTCCGCCGAGGACAGCGGGATGCGCCGCACGAACAGCGACAGCGTGCCGAACGCCGTCATGGACAGTATGATCTTCAGCTTCGCGCTCATGTCTGCTCTCCGGGTCGAAAAATGCCAGCTTCAGTGTATTCTAGCACATCCGCCGCCCGGGCGGGCTGCATTTTGCGTAAGTTACGGTTATTTTATGGTTTTGAGCCGCCTTTCCCGGATACAATCCCGCCGGGACGGACGGCTTGCGTTGCGCCGGGCGTGGTGCTATAATAGATTTAATCTGGGGCTTTATCCGCATGGGAGGGATGAACGTGTATCTGAAGCTGAACGGCGTGGAGATGAGCTGCACGGGCGCGGAGAAGTGGGGCGATCTGCTCTCCCGGCTGCCGGACGGCGGCGCGGGCGCGCTGGGCGTGCTGGTGGGCGGGCGCACGGAGAGCCTGAACGACCCGGTGCGCGAATACGCCTTCGCCCGCACGCTGACCTATGCCGACGACGAGGGGCGGCGCATCTACGAGCGCTCGATCCAGTTCGTGTTCCTCACGGCGGCGCACCGGCTCTATCCCGGGCGGCGCGTGCGCATCCGCCACTCCCTCGCGCAAGGGCTGTACATCGACCTGCCCGAGCTGCGCGTGACGGAGGAAATCGTGGCGCAATTGAAGAAGGAGATGCGCGCGATCGTCGACGCGGACCTGCCCCTGGAGCGCATCCGCCTGTCCACCGAGGAGGCGCAGGACTACTTCGCCCGCACGGGCCAGACCGACCGCCTGCGCATACTGGGCTACCGGCGCTTCAGCCACTTCACGCTCTATCGCATCGACGGCCTGGAGGACTACTTCTACGGCGAGATGGTGCCGCGCACGGGCCTGGTGGACGTGTTCGACCTGCGCATGTACGGCGAGGGCATCCTGTTGCAGATGCCGGACGTGAACAAGCCGAAAAAGCCCGCGCGGTTCGTCGACCTGCCGCACCTGCTGCGCACCTATTCCGAGGCCGCCGACTGGCACGCGATCCTGAACTGCGAAAACGCCGCGGACCTGAACGACATGGTGGTCAACCGCAAGCTGCGCGAGTTCATCCGCGTCAACGAGGCGCTGCAGGAGCGCCGGATCGAGCAGATCGCCGACGAGTTCATCGCGTCCGGCGCGCTGCTGCTGCTGATCGCGGGGCCCTCGTCCTCGGGCAAGACCACGTTCTCCCACCGGCTGTCCATCGCGCTGCGCGTGCACGGCCTGAGGCCGGTGAAGGTGTCGCTGGACGACTACTACCTCGACCGCGATTCCATCCCGCGCGAGCCGGACGGCTCCATCGACCTGGAGCGCATCGAGACGCTGGACCTGGATCTTCTGTGCGACCACCTGCCGCGGCTGGTGCGGGGCGAGACGGTGAACATGCCGGAGTTTGACTTCAAGTCCGGCAAGCGCCTGGACAAGACGCACCCGTTCTCCGTCGAGCCGGGCCAGCCCATCATCATCGAGGGCATCCACGGCCTGAACGACCGCCTGACGGCCACGATCCCGGCGCACATGAAGTTCAAGGTGTACATCAGCCCGCTGACGATGCTGAACCTGGACGACCACAACCGCATCCGCACCACCGACGCGCGGCTGCTGCGGCGCATCGTGCGCGACAACCTGTTCCGCGGCACCGCCCCGGAGGAGACCATGGCGATGTGGGCCTCCGTGCGCCGCGGCGAGGAGAAGTACATATTCCCGTTCCAGGAGAAGGCCGACACGATGTTCAACTCCGCGCTGACCTACGAGCTGTGCATCATGAAGAAGTACGCCTACCCGCAGCTGTTGGCCGTCACGCCCGACAGCCCCTACTACACCATGGCCCGCCGCCTGGTGAAGTTCCTCAACTACATCCAGACCGCCGACGTGGAGGACGAGATCCCGGTGAACTCGATCTTGCGCGAATTCATCGGCGGATGCTGCTTCTATAAGGATGAGGACTGAAATCTGATTTGACGCGAAGCGTCAAATCAGATTTCCCGGTATGATCTTCCTGCCTTGCGTCCATACTATGGGCGCAAGGAGGAATGCAAAATGAGTATTCGCAAAATCATCCCGGTTATCCTGGTGCTGGCGGTCGCCGCGCTGACGCTGGCGGCCTGCATGAACAACGACGCGGCGAACGTGCAGCCCGACCCGACGGCGAATTTCGCCCCGAACCCCACCACGGGCGCGCAGGGCAGCAACGGGACCGCCGGCATGTCCGGCGACGGCACCGCCGCCGCCCCCAACGACGGCAACACCACCGCCACGGCGGACGGCGCGCTCAACCCCTTCGACTGGGCCAACGGCGCGGCCGACATCGAGAAGGCCATCTCCCGCATCAGCGAGATCGCGGACGCCCGCGTGGTCGTGACCAACACCACCGCGCTGGTGGGCGTGAAGTTTGACAACGCCTACAAGGGCGAGCTGACCGAGCGCATCCGCGAGATGGTGGCCGCCGAGGTGCTCAAGGCCGACCCCGCCATCCAGACCGTGGCCGTCACCAGCGCCGCGCAGGACGTGCAGAAGGTCTGGGACCTGTCTGAGAAGATCCGCGCCGGCCGCACCGCCGACGAGCTGTCGGCGGAGATCAACAGCATCGTGCGGAACGCGACAACGCTGAGGTAAAAGAGGGAACAGGTAACAGGTAACAGGGAACAGGAAATGCCAAAATGCGGCAGCCACTATCCCTGTTCCCTGTTCCCTGGGCCCTGTTCCCTGAACAGAAAGGATACATACATGTTCGCACACCTTCACCTCCATACCGAATACAGCCTCCTGGACGGGGCGTGCCGGATCAAGGAGCTCATGCCCCGCCTGAAGGAGATGGGCATGACCTCCTGCGCGGTGACGGACCACGGCGTGATGTACGGCGTGGTGGACTTCTATCGCGCCGCGAAGGAGGTTGGTATCCACCCGGTCATCGGCTGCGAGGTGTACGTGTGCCCGGACATGGACAACAAAACCAGCACCACCCGCGACTACAGCCACCTGATCCTGCTTTGCGAGAACCAGCAGGGCTACCAAAACCTGTCGCGGCTGGTCAGCCAGGGCTTCATCCGCGGCTACTACTATCGCCCCCGCGTGGATTATAAGCTGCTGGAGCAGCACCACGAGGGGCTGATTGCGCTGTCGGCCTGCCTGTCGGGCGATTTGCCCAAGCTGCTGCTGGACGGGCGCGAGAACGAGGCCCGCGCGATGGCGCAGAAGTACCTGGACATCTTCGGCCGCGACAACTTCTTCATCGAGCTGCAGGACCACGGCCTGCCGGACCAGCGGACCGTGAACCCCCGGCTGGTGAAGCTGGCGCGGGAGATGGAGATCCCGCTGGTGTGCACCAACGACTGCCACTACCTGACGCGCGAGGACGCCGCCGCCCAGGAGGTGCTGATGTGCATCCAGACGGGCAAGACGCTGTCCGACGAGCACCGCATGCGCATGGACACCGACCAGATGTACGTGAAGTCGGAGGCGGAGATGCGCGCGGCGTTCCCGAACTTTGCGGACGCCATCGAGCGCACGGAGCAGATCGCCCAAAGATGCAACGTCGAGTTTGACTTCTCCACCACGCACCTGCCCGCGTTTCCGCTGCCCGAGGGCAAGACGGACCGCGGCTATCTGCGCGAGCTGTGCGAGGCGGGCCTGATGCGCAAGTACGGCCCCGACCGCCCCGACGCCCGCGAGCGCATGGAGTACGAGCTGGGCGTGATCGAGCGCATGGGCTACGTGGATTATTTCCTGATCGTGTGGGACTTTATCCACTACGCCAAGACACACGGCGTGGGCGTGGGCCCCGGGCGCGGCAGCGGCGCGGGCAGCATCGTGGCCTACGCGCTGGACATCACCGAGATCGACCCGCTGAAGTACGCGCTGGTGTTCGAGCGCTTCCTGAACCCCGAGCGCGTGTCCATGCCCGACATCGACTGCGACTTCGACTACGAGCGCCGGGGCCAGGTGATCGACTACGTGCGCCAGCGCTACGGCGCGGACCACGTGGCCCAGATCATCACGTTCGGCACCATGGCGGCCCGCGCGGTGATCCGCGACGTGGGCCGCGTGATGGACATGAGCTATCAGGAGGTGGACGCCATCGCCAAGATGGTGCCCTTCGAGCTGAACATGACGCTGGAGAAGGCGCTCAAGATGAACGCCGAGCTGCGCGGCGCGTATGAGAACGACCCGAACATCCGCAAGCTGATCGACATGGCTCGCCGACTGGAGGGCATGCCCCGCAACGCCTCCACGCACGCCGCGGGCGTGCTGATCACGGCCAAACCGGTGGTAGACTACTGCCCGCTGCAGACGAACGACGACGTGATCACCACCCAGTTCCCGATGGGCACGGTGGAGGCGCTGGGCCTTCTGAAGATGGACTTTTTGGGCCTCAGGACGCTGAACGTCATCATGGACACCATCGAGCTGGCGCGCGACCGCCTGGGCGCGGACTTCACCGGCGAGGACATCCCGCTGGACGAGCCGGGCGTCTACGACATGATCTCCTCCGGCGACACCACCGGCATCTTCCAGCTGGAATCCAGCGGCATGACGCAGTTCCTCACCAGCATGAAGCCCTCGAGCTTCGAGGACATCATCGCCGCGATCTCGCTGTACCGGCCCGGGCCGATGGAGTCCATCCCGCGCTATGTGGCGGGCAAGCAGAACCCCGAGAGCGTCTCCTACCTGACGCCGCAGCTTCGGCCCATACTGGACGTCACCTACGGCTGCATGGTGTACCAGGAGCAGGTGATGCAGATCGTGCGCGACCTGGCGGGCTATTCCATGGGCCGAAGCGACCTGGTGCGCCGCGCGATGAGCAAGAAGAAGCACGACGTGATGGCCCGCGAAAAGGAGATATTCATCCACGGGCAGGTGGACGACGACGGCAATGTGGTGGTGCCCGGCTGCGTGCGCAACGGCGTCTCCGAGGCCGCGGCCACGCGCCTGTTCGACGAGATGACCGCCTTCGCGTCCTACGCCTTCAACAAGTCCCACGCCGCGGCTTACGCGCTGGTGGCCGTGCAGACCGCGTGGCTGAAGCTGAAATTCCCCGCCGAATTCATGGCGGCGATGATGAACTCGATGCTGGGCCACACGGAGAAGATCGCCTATTACATCCAATACTGCCGCAAGCAGGGCATCCCGGTGCTGCCGCCGGACGTGAACCGATCGCTGTCCAAGTTCACCGTGGACGACACCGGTGGCAAGAAGGGCATCCGCTTCGGTCTCGGCGCGGTGAAGAACCTGGGCCTCAAGGCGGTGGACGCGCTGGTGACCGAGCGCGAGCGCGGCGGCGCGTACCGCGACCTGTACGACTTCGTGGGCCGCGTCACCGGCGGCGACCTGAACAAGAAGGGCGTGGAGAGCCTGATCCGCTGCGGCGCGATGGACGGCCTGCCCGGGCACCGCAGCCAAAAGCTGCGCGTGTTTGAGCGGGCGATGGACGGCGTCAGCCGCAGCCAGAAGAGCATGGTGGCGGGCCAGCTGTCGCTGTTCGGCATGGCCGAAAGCGCGCTGGACGCCCCGCCGCCGCCGATGCCGGACGTGCCCCCGTTCGACAAGAACCAGCTGTTGGCCATGGAGAAGGAGACCACCGGCGTGTACATCTCCGGCCACCCGCTGGACGCCTACGCCGACCAGCTGGGCAAGCTCCAGGTGAACGCGCGGTTTTTGGAGTCGCTCTCCGAGGACGCGCCCGACCACGGCATGAGCTGGGACCAGAAGACCGTGCGCATGGGCGGCATCATCGCCGAGAAGAAGCTGAAGGCCGCCCGCAGCGGCAACATGATGGCCTTCGTGCAGCTGGAGGACATGTACGGCGTCACGGAGGTGCTGGTGTTCCCGAAGGTGTACGAGCGCGTTTCGCAGCTGTTGACGCAGGACGCGCCGGTGGTGATGACCGGCAAGCTGTCCGTGCGCGAGGAGGAGACCCCGAAGCTGCTGCTGGACCGCGTCGCGCCGCTGTCGGAGCTCAGCGCGCTGGACGCCGCGCCGCGCCGCGGGTATCGCATGGGCGACGACGGCGCGCCGCCGCCCGATTTTGACGCCGCGCCGCCCCAGGAGGACTTCGCGCCCAGGCGGGCGAGGCCCGCGCGCCGGCTGTATCTGAAGCTGACCGCCGAACAGCGGCCGGAGGCGCTCAAGATCCTCGCCGAGACCCCCGGCAGCATCTGCGTGATGCTGTACATGGCCGACGAGAAGAAGACCTACCAGGCCCCGCGCGAGTACTGGGTGGACGAGGGCTACGACTTCGGCGCCCTGGCCAACCTGATCGGGGCGGACAACATCGTCCTGAAGAGTTGAGAGTTAAGAGTTGAGAGTTGAGAGTGGAGAGTGAAGAGTGGAGAGTAAAGAGTGGCAGGTCTGCGCGGCCATCTCTCTAAACTCTGAACTCTGAACTCTAAACTCTCAGTAACATGATTGCGCATCGCAGGAGGTAGACGTATGACCCCTCCCATCCTCTTCATCGTCATTCCCTGCTACAACGAGCAGGAGGCGCTGCCGATCACGGCGAAGCGCATGACGGAGCTGACGGACGACATGATCGCCCGCGGCCTCATCGCCCCGTCGAGCCGCGTCGTGCTGGTGGACGACGGCAGCAAGGACGCCACGTGGGACGTGATCTCCCGCCTGCACGCGGCCGACGCGCGCTTTGAGGGCGTGAAGCTGGCGCACAACGTCGGCCACATGAACGCGCTCTGGGCCGGGATGACGCTGTCGTCCGGGCGCTGCGACTGCGTGATCTCCATCGACGCGGACCTGCAGGACGACGTGAACGCCATGTACGGCTTCCTGGAGGAATTCGGCAAGGGCGCGGACGTGGTGTACGGCGTGCGCTCCAGCCGTCGGCGCGACACCTGGTTCAAGCGCACCACCGCGCAGGGCTTCTATAAGATCATGCGGAAGCTGGGCGCGGACCTGGTGTACAACCACGCGGACTACCGGCTGCTGTCGGCCCGGGCGCTGGAGGCGCTCTTGTCGTTCGGCGAGGTCAACATGTTCCTGCGCGGCATGGTGCCGCTGCTGGGCTTCAAGACCGCCGAGGTGTACTACGAGCGCGGCGAGCGCGTGGCGGGGGAGAGCAAGTACCCGCTGAAGAAGATGATCGCCTTCGCGATGGAGGGCATCACGTCGCTGAGCAACAAGCCCATCCGGTACGTCTTGCTGCTGGGCGCGCTGTGCGCGCTGCTGGGCGTGGTGATGGCCGTCTACGTGCTCGTGTCGCTGGTCCAGGGCCGCACCGTGCAGGGCTGGCCCTCGCTGATGATGTCCATATGGCTGCTGGGCGGACTGCAGCTGATGGCGCTCGGCCTGATCGGCGAGTACGTCGGCAAGATCTACATGGAGACCAAGAGAAGGCCGAAGTTCATACTGGAGGAGCACTTGTGGGAGTGAGGAGTGAGGAGTTGGAGAGAATGAGGAATGAGGAATTAGGAATGAGGAATTGCTGGCGGCTGCCGAAGCAAACCAAAAGCCTTCCCCTTTAGGGGGCCGAAGGCCTAGCGTCAGCGTCAGGTGGCGCGCAGCGCCGGATGAGGTCGTCCTCCTTCCTCGTAGGTGCGGCATTTTCCAAAACCCTCCCCGCAGGGGCGGCGTTGCGCCGCTGGGAGCGGTCCCACCGCGGGGCGCGGTCCTACCGCTGGGAGCGGTCCCACCGCCCGCCGATAAGATCCTTGACGCTTCGCCAGGCCTGGCAAAGCGTCAAGGATCTTTTACATTGTGTCAATTCCATGGCATTAGTCGATCCTTTTTTGAAATACAATTGTAACAAATAAGAAGATATGATACTATATACGCGGGTATCTGCGCGCATGCGCGGCCCGCGATTACTGTGTGATTTCCCGGCCTGCCGGGATGAAGGAGTACGCTATGAAACCCGGACGGATGATGAAAATACTGGCGATGCTGGCGGCGCTGGCGCTGGGGCTGACCTGCGCGGTGGCCGAGGAGCTGGGAGAGGTGGACCTGTACGACCCCGCCGTGTACGTCGGCGACGCGCAGGCCGACCCGGAGCCCGCGTCAGCCGGGGAGATGACGGAAAATCCAGAGGAGGAGTTTGTCCCAGATCCCGCGGAGGAGCCCGTCGCGAATCCTGTGGAAGAACAAGCGGCGAATCCCGCGGAGGAGCCCGCGGCGAATCCCGAAGAGGATACTGTGACAAATCCCGCGGAGGAGCCCGTGACCGATCCTGTCCAGGACCCCGCGTCGGAATCCGCGCCCGAATCCGCTTCCGAACCTTCTGCCGAGCCGGAGCCCGCGCCGGAAGCGGCTTCCGAACCTTCTGCTGAGCCAGAGACTGTTGCGGAACCCGTCCCTGAACCGGAGCCTGTTGTCGAACCGGAGCCCGCTCCCGAGTCGGAACCTGCGGCTGAGCCGGAGCCCGTTGTCGAACCGGAGCCCGTCCCCGAACCGGAGCCCGTTGTCGAACCGGAGCCCGTCCCCGAACCGGAGCCCGTCCCCGAACCGGAGTCCATCCCTGAGCCGGAGCCCTTCCCCGAGGCGGAGCCGCTGGTTGCCGACGCGGACGCCGCGGTGGCCGCCCCGGACGTCGCCGCCGACCTGCGCATCGGCCTGGGCGAGCAGTTCCCGCTGGACGGCGCGGCGCTGCTGAACGGCGTGCCCGCCACGGCCTATGCCTCCGACCACCCGGAGATCGTCACCGTCGACGCGGCCACCGGCGTGATCACCGGCAGCGCGCCGGGCGCGGCCATCGTCACCGTCGCCGGTGCGGGCGCGTCGGCCAGCCTCGTCGTGGCCGTGTTGGACGCCCCGGGCCGCCTGGACTTCTCTGTCGGTGAACTGGCGCTGGGCAAGGGCGAGATGCGCCCCCTCCCGGCGTCGGCCCCGGAGGGGACCGCCGCGGCGCGGATCGCCTACGCCAGCAGCAAGCCGAAGGTGGCGAAGGTGGACGCCGCGGGCAACATCGTGGCGAAGAAGACGGGCGTCGCGACGATTACCGCCACGGCCTACAACGGCGCGACGGCCACCTGCGTGGTGCGCGTGCTGAAGGCCCCGTCGAAGCTGAAATTTCCGTACAAGACGGCCTACATGTGCCTGGGCGAGACGCGCGCGCTGAGCGTGACGCTGCCCAAGAAGAGCGCCTCCGCCATCGCCTGGACCAGCGACAACCCCGGCGTCGTGTCCGTGGACGCCGCGGGCAACTTCACCGGCGTGGCTCCGGGCACGGCCACCGTCACGGCGCGCTCCTTCAACAACAAGCGGGCGACCTGCAAGGTGACGGTGCTCGGCGGCGCTGCCCCGACCGCGCTGTCGCTGAACGCCGCCGAGCTGGCGCTGGGCAAGAAGGAGACCTTCCAGCTCATTCCGACGCTGGGCGAGGGCGAAGCCGCGGCGTTCGCCTACGCCAGCAGCGCCAAGCGCATCGCTTCGGTGTCCGACAAGGGCGTGATCACCGCGAAGAAGGCCGGTCGGGCGCTGATCACCGTCGCCACCCACAACGGCCTGACCGCCACCGTGCAGGTGACGGTGGGCAAGGCGCCCAAGAGCATCGCCGTCAGCCCCGCCGAGCTCTCGCTGGCCGTGGGCGAGGCGGGTCGGCTGGGCGTCAGCATGCCCGCGGGCGCGGCCTCCTCGATCGCGTGGGAGAGCAGCGACCCGTCCGTCGCGACCGTGGACGCCGCGGGCGTGGTCACGGGCGTCAAGGGCGGCGCGGCGGTCATTCGCGCCACGGCGTTCAACGGCAGGACCGCCCAGTGCAGCATCGTCGTCACCGATGTGGCTGGGGCGGAGATCCCCGTGCCGGAAACCGAGGCCGAGGTCCCCACGGTCGTGACCTCCGGCCAGATGGCGGCCAACCTGCGCGCCAGCAGCGCGCTGGGCGGCAAGCGCGAGGCCATCGCGGGCGTGGTGAAGCTGCTGGTGGACAGCGGCTTTGAGCCCGCCTTCGCCGCCGGTGTCGGCGCGAACATCTACTACGAGGGCACCTACGGCCGCTTCGAGAGCAGCCGCTACGTCAGCAACTACCAGAAGCGCCCGCGCTACTTCTGCTACCTGGACGGCGGCAAGCACTACACGCAGAAGAACGGCGAGTACGTCGTGGACGAGGTGTACCTGTCCGAGGAGGAGATGGAGACCTACGAGGGCGAGGGCACGAAGAAGCTGCGCTTCGGCGAGGAGAACTTCTACCTGAACAACTACTCCGGCAAGTACGTGCAGGACGTGAACCTGAGCGACCTGGAGGCCTTCATGGAGGCGCTGGCCGCAGGCAAGTGGCAGGGCAAGTTCGGCCTGGGCGTCGTGCAGTGGACCGGCGCGCGCACGAAGGTGCTGGTGTCCTTCTACCGCAGCCAGGCGGGCGCGGGCGCGAGCAGCATCACCGCCGCGCAGGTGGCGGCCGCCGAGAACGAAATGATCCTCTACGACTTCCGGGGCAGCTACAAGGGCGTGTACACTGGCTGGTACAGCCAAAATGCCGCCGCCCTCGCCACCCAGGACGCCGCGCGAAGCGCCGGCTCCGTCGTCTGCCTCAAATACGAGATCCCTGCCGACAAGGAGACCAAGGCCGTCACCCGCGGCAACAAGGCCGCGGAGATCTATAATATCATGATGGGGAAGTAGGCGTCGCCGCTCTTTCCCCTTGACAGTCCCGCCCGCGTCGAATACAATGAAAGCAGCGAAGTACGAACGGGGGCGAGGGCTATGAAACCGCAGCCGCAGCTGGCTACGATGATCAAGGGACAGGTGTTCGACGGCTTTTTGCTGGTGCGCGCGGCGACGCAGCGGACCAGTTCCAACGGCGGCAAGTACCTGGACATGACGCTTTGCGACCTCTCCGGCGAGGTGAACGCGAAGATGTGGGACGGGCTCACCGCGCCGCCGCCCGTCGCGCAGGTGATCCGCGTGCGCGGCATGATGCTGGAGTACAACGGCCGGCCCCAGCTGCGCGTGGACAAGCTGCGACCGGCGACGGAGGCCGACGAGTTTGACATGGACGCGCTGACGCCCTGCGCGCCCTATCCGCCGGGGGAGATGCTGGACTACATCCTCAACCGCGTGGACGCCTTCTCGGACTACCAGCTGAAGGCGCTGGTGCTGAAGCGGCTGGAGGAGTGCGGCGACAAGCTGACCTACTACCCCGCGGCCTCGAAGCTGCACCACGCCGAGCGCTCGGGCCTTCTGCACCACACGAGCACGATGCTGCGCGCGGCGGCGGCGATCTGCGAGATCTATCCCACGCTGGATGCGGAGCTGCTGGCGGCGGGCGTGATCCTGCACGACCTGTGCAAGATCACCGAGATGGAGGCCGACGAGATCGGCATGGTGAGCGACTACACCGCCGAGGGCATGCTGATCGGCCACCTGGTGCGCGGCGTGGCGGAGCTGGACCGCTGCGGGCGCGAGCTGAACGTGCGCCCGGAGCTCTTGATGATGCTGGAGCACATGGTGCTCTCCCACCACGACCTGCCCGAGTACGGCAGCCCCAAGCCGCCGATGTTCCCCGAGGCGGAGGTGCTGCACGTGCTGGACCTGCTGGACGCGCGCATCTTCGAGATGAACCGCGCCCTCACGGCGGCCGTGCCCGGCGGCTTCACCGAGCGCATCTGGTCGCTGGAGCGCAAGCTCTACCGCCGCAAGGAGACCGCCCCCGCCGTGGAGGACGGGGAGGAGGAGTGAAGCTGTAGGGACGCCATAATTGGCGTCCCTGCGGGGATGTCGCAAACCGCCCGCCCATGCGAACAGTGTAGAATGTCGGAGTCAATGCGCCTTTTCGGGCGCATTTTCTCTTGATTTTTTGGCGCGTTGCTGATATCATGTATTTAATGTAGCGAGTATGCAAACATGGGGGTTTCTCGCCGCTTTTCGCGCGGCGGGTGACGGCCCGCAGGACGCAGTAGAGAGGGGGATGAGCCGTGATCAACGTGCTGATCTATGCGATGATCTATCTGGGCAGCGCCCTGATGGTCTACAACATCTACGGCTTTATCCGCTTTGTGCAGCGCGCGCAGCACAACCGCGACTGGGGTCGCGCCCGCGCCGTGCTCTACATCCCCGTCGCGCTGCTGGTGATGTTCCTGCTGGGCTATCTGGCCGTGGGCATCTTCGGCAAGCCGGACCTCATCATCTCCGGCATACTCTTCGGCGGCAGCGTGTTCGTGTTCTTCATGTTCAACCTGTTGCAGGGGATCACCGACCGCATCCAGGCCTACGAACAGACGGAGGCGAAGCTGATGGCGGCGGAGGCCAGCAGCAAGGCCAAGACCGAGTTCCTCTCCAGCGTGAGCCACGAGATGCGCACGCCGATGAACGCCATCATCGGCCTGGACGAGATCGCGCTGAAGGACGAGCACATCGACGTGCTCACCCGCGAGCGCCTGGAGAAGATCGGCGTCAGCGCGCGGCACCTGATGGACCTGATCAACAACGTGCTGGACATGAACAACATCGAGTCCGGCCGGATGGATATCAAGCGCGAGCCGTTCTCGATGCGGGAGCTGCTGGCGCTGATCGAGCTGCTGGTGGGCACCCAGTGCCGCGAAAAGGGCCTGACGTACCGGCAGGAGGCGGCCGACGGCCTGGAGGACGCGTACGTCGGCGACGGCCTGCGGCTGAAGCAGGTGTTGCTGGGCATCCTCGACAACGCCGTCAAGTTCACGCACGCGCCCGGCACGGTGACGTTCAAGGCGGAGCAGATCGCCGCCGGGGATAAGACGCGCGAGCTGCGCTTCACGGTCAGCGACACCGGCATCGGCATGGACGCGGCCTTCCTGCCCAGGCTGTTTGACTCCTTCGCGCAGGAGGACGCCAGCGCCACGAACCGCTACGGCGGCAGCGGGCTGAGCATGGCCCTCGCGAAGCGGATCATGGACCTGATGGGCGGCGCGATCGAGGTGCAGAGTGAGAAGGGCCGGGGCAGCACGTTCACCGTCACGGTGCCGCTGGGCCGCGTCGAGGCGAAGGCGCCGGAGGCGGACGAACCGGACTTCAGCTGCCTGCACGGCCGCCGCGTGCTGATCGCGGAGGATATCGACCTGAACGCCGACATACTGGCCGACCTGCTGGAGCTGGAGGAGGTCGAATCCGAGCGCGCGCACGACGGCAGGGAGGCGCTCGACCTGTTCTCGAAGAATCCGCCCGGCTACTACGACGCCATCCTGATGGACCTGCGCATGCCGGTGATGGACGGCCTGAGCGCCACGCAGGCGATCCGCGCGCTGGATCGCCCGGACGCGCGGGAAATCCCCATCGCGGCGCTCACCGCGAACGCGCTGGAGGAGGACGTGCGACACTCGCTGGAGGCGGGCATGAACGTGCATCTCTCCAAGCCCGCGGACTCGGAGCTCCTATACACTACCCTCGCCAAGCTGATCGCGAAGCCCGAATAACAGGACGGGCTTCGCGCGGGTCTTCCCGCGGCGACAGGAGGAACGGGATATGATCATTTCCAAACAGTTGAGAAAGCCGCAGCTCGTGCTGATCGTGGACGATCAGGAGATCAACCGCGACGTGCTGGGCATGATCCTGGAGGACGACTACGAGATCCTCTATGCCTGCAACGGCAGAGAGGCGCTCGATATGATACGGGAATACAGCGACCGGCTGTCCGTCGTGCTGCTGGACCTGATCATGCCGGAGATGGACGGCTTCGAGGTGCTCTCGCGCGTGCGCGCGGACGAGTTCCTGCGCCGCATCCCGATGATCGTGCTGACCGCGGAGCGCAGCGCCGAGCTGAAGGCGCTGCAGATGGGCGCGGCGGACTTCATCACCAAGCCCTTTGACATGCACGAGGTCATCCTCGCGCGCGTGAGCCGGATCATCGAGCTGAGCGAGGGTCGCCAGCTGATTTCCGCCGCGGAGCACGACCCGCTGACGAACCTCTACAGCCGCAACTTCTTCTTCGAGTACGCCAACCGCATCCACCGCTACCACTCCGTCTGGCAGATGGATGCCGTCGTGCTGAACATCGAGCAGTTCCACTCCGTGAACGCGCTGAACGGCCGCGAGTTCGGCGACAACGCGCTGCGCGTGCTGGGCGAGGAGATCAAGACCTTCCTGAGCGGGACGAAGGGCATCGCCAGCCGCTTCGACGCCGACCGCTTTGACATCTACTGCGCCCCGCAGCCCGACTATCGCGCGCTGCTGGACCGCTTCCAGGAGCGCATGAACACGCTGTCGAGGAACGCCAACATCCGCCTGCGCATGGGCGTGGCGCCCTGGCGCGAGGACGTCGAGCCGATGCAGCTGTTCGACCGGGCCAGCGCGGCCTGCAGCATGGTGCGCGGCGACTACAAGACCCGTCTGATGGTCTACGACGAGGACATGCGCGAGCGCGAGATCCTGAACCAGCGGCTGCTGAACGACCTGCGCCGCGCGGTGGAGGAGCGCGAGCTGCGCGTGTACTACCAGCCGAAGTACAACGTGCAGTGCGACCCGCCGAGGCTCTCCAGCGCCGAGGCGCTGATCCGCTGGCAGCACCCGGACCTGGGCATGGTCTCGCCGGGCGCGTTCATACCGCTGTTTGAGAGCAACGGCCAGATCAACGTGGTGGACAACTTCGTGTGGAGCGAGGCCGCGCGGCAGATCGCCCGCTGGAAGGAGCAATTCGGCGTGACGGTGCCGGTGTCGGTGAACCTCTCGCGCGTGGACGTGTTCGATCCCGCGCTGGAGGAGACGCTCACCGGCCTGGTGGAGGCGAACGGCCTGGAGCGCTCGTCGCTGAAGCTGGAGGTGACCGAGTCGGCCTACACCGAGAACGCCGGACAGATGATCGGGCGCATCAGCCGCCTGCGCGAGCTGGGCTTCGAGATCGAGATGGACGACTTCGGCAGCGGCTACTCCTCGCTGAACATGCTCAAGGAGGTGCCCGTCGACCGCATCAAGCTCGACCTGAGGTTCCTTTCGGGCAAGGGCGACATGCAGCGCGGTCACGTCATCGTGAGTCACGTCATCCAGATGATCGCCTCGCTGAGGATGGACCTGATCGCCGAGGGCGTGGAGACCGAGCAGCAGGCGCTCTTCCTCCAGGAGCATGGCTGCTCGTGCATGCAGGGCTTCCACTTCTACAAGCCTATGGACGTCGAGTCCTTCGAGAAGATCGTGGCTTCGTAGCTCGCAGGCGCTGCTATCCTTCTTCTACGTACGGGATTCGCAGATAGGCCCCGTGCAAGGCAATGCATCCGATGCCGTGGGAGTGACGCGTGATTCCTGAGCTCTTCTCGTCCGCCGGACCTGACATGTCCGCGGTCTCCATACCCGTCTGGCTCGACCTCGCCGCCGTGGTGGTCGGCTCCGCCTCCGGCCTGCTCGTCGCGCAGGACCGAAAGCTCGACCTGGTGGGCCACATCGTCCTGGCGATGCTCGGCGGCCTGGGCGGCGGCCTCATCCGCGACATCATCATGCAGCGCGGCGGCGTGTACATGATCTCGAGCGAGATGGCGATTCCCGTCACGGTGCTCGCGGGCCTCGTGGGATTTCTGTTCCCCGGCATCTTCCGCAAGGTGCCGAACCTCTTGGAGTGGGTCGACATCATCTCGGTCGGCCTGTTCGTCGCCGCCGGCACCGACAAGGCGGTCATCTACAGCCTGAGCCCGTGGGCGGCCGTGCTCATGGGAACGGCGACGGGCGTCGGCGGCGGCATGATGCGCGACATCTTCCTGGGAGACACGCCGCGCATCTTCCAGCGGAGCAACCTCTACGCGATCTGCGCGGTGGCCGGCTCGGTCGTCTATTACGTGGCGATCTTCAAGCTGTGCATCAACAGGCCGTGGGCCGTCGCGCTCTGCGTGCTGGTGACGGTGCTGCTGAGGCGCATCTCCCTCAGGTTCAACGTGCTCTCCCCCGCCGACATGGACCTCACGCCCAAGGTCGTCGAGGGCGCGCAGCAGATGTACAACCAGGCCCTGGAGCAGGGCAAGCGCCAGTCGAAGGCCATCGAGCGCCGCTCCAAGCGTCCCACGCACGACCACCGGCTCGTGCTCGTGCACGACGACGCGAAGAAGGTGCGCCCGAAGGAGGACGACGAGAAGAGCACACCCTCCACGGAGGACGGGCCGCGCGATCCCGACGAGAAGGAGTAGCTGCCGGCCGCTTGACCCAAGGGCTCATCTCGATGTCTCGGTAAGGGAAAGGGGCGCATCGACAATCGTCGGTGCGCCCCTTGCTTGCGTGTCCGCTGGGTGCGGGCGAGCCTACTTGTT
>CACYET010000003.1 GCA_902773515.1 uncultured Eubacteriales bacterium
GACAGAACCGTCATATGTACAATACTTACGGATAGCAAACTCCTTGGCTGTAGCACTTCCTACGCCAAAGACGTTATCCCAGTAACGGGCATCGTTGATGTGCTGATAGATCTTGTCTTCCTCACCGGTTCCGGAGAAGAGCTGTGAGGCCATCACCTGAGGATCTGTGCCATTATCGCCACCCCAATAGAAACTCTTCAGACCAGTGTTCTGTGTCAGATCCTGATCGTACTGCCACTCCAGGATACTCTCGTTGGAGTTACCTATACTGAAGAGATCTGCAAACGAAGATTCACCGAAACGGCTGTAACCGGCAGTCAGGTGCAAGGTGTCTGTATTGACCGTGCTGATTCCAGTAGAGTGGTTCCTGCGATAATATTCATCCTTGGACCTGATGACCATGTCGGCATATCTGATGGCCTCCTGATAGTCAGAGACAGCGCCGGCCGTATTGACAGAGGCACTTCTCATAGCAGCACGCCAGAGATAGATGTCAGCCATCAGCGTCCAGACGGCATCACGGGTAAAGCGACCCCAGTTACGGGCGTCATTCTGACCGTAGGCACCGGAACGCATGATATACTGTGAAGCAGTGTTCAAGTCATCCAGACAGTTCTGCAGAACTACTTCGGGAGCGGACTGCTCCACTTCCATCAGCTGCTCGTCGTTCTCGTATGACTGTGAAGTATAGGGTACATCACGGAACGCTCTGACAAGGTAGAAATAGCACAGGCTGCGGAGGGCAAGCATCTCTGCCTTCGCCTGATCACAGTCACCCGAAGTAAACTGCGGGTCGGTAGAAACAACCTGATCAGCATGGCTGAGCACGATGTTACAACGATTGATAACACCGTAGAAATCGGCCCAAGAAGTGTAGCCGTTACTGGGCAGCAGGTTGGCAGCAGAGATATTTTCCAGAGTAGAGTTACTGTAACCCTGTCGCTTGTCCATTTCGTCGGAACGGTAAGCACCCCAGATGATAGCCCTCTCCTGTACGCCGCTGTTCAGCATGGCCTTGTAAGCACCATTTACCATCTGGTTGACCTGGTCGCTCAGCGCGTTCAGCGCGTCAGCCGACACCTTCACGGCCACGTCGCTCTTTTCAAACAGCGCCGTGAGGCCGCTGTCGTCCACGCCCAGCTGCACCGGGAACAGCGTTTCCTCGCCCGCCAGCACGCGCAGGTCGAACACGGCCTTCTGGCCGTCGCTGTAGGCGCCCAGCAGCAGCTCGGGGTCCAGGTCCAGGGTCTCGTCGTTGACGTAGAGGCGCACGTCGTGCAGGGCCAGCGTCTTCGACGCCTCCGCCGGCTGCCCCTCGCCGCCGACTCCAGCCAGCATCATGGCGAAGCTGAGCAGGATCGCAAGGATGTTGATGCTCATATCAGTCTCCTCCTTTATCGTTCCGGGCGGCGCATCGCCCGCCCATGTTCTGGTACGGTTCCATATTACCACGAAAACCGCCCGATGGCAACGCATTTTGCCCGAAAAGCGGAAAAACGATTACCAAATGTCATTTTCCGCGAACCAAAGCGCAGCGCTGCTCTACTGAGACGCAAAAACGCGCGCGCCGGTTGCGTCGCCCGAACGAATATTCACAGATCGTGTATATATATACATATTAACCCGCTGTTTTGCGCATATTTTTACAGTTTTGCCCTTGTAATCCCGGGCCGGATGCCGTATAATAGTTCAAAAAATGCGGGAGGCATGCGGCATGAATCTGAAGGGCAGGAGCTTTCTGACGCTGATGGATTTCTCGGCGGAGGAGATCGCGGGCCTGCTGGACCTCGCGGCGGATCTGAAGGCGAAGAAGCGGGCGGGCGTCCCCCACGCGGCGTTCGCGGGCAAGAACATCGCGCTGATCTTTGAAAAGACCAGCACGCGCACGCGGTGCAGCTTCGAGGTGGCCGCGCACGACCTGGGCATGGGCGTCACGTACCTGGACCCCACCGGAAGCCAGATCGGCAAGAAGGAGTCCATCGCCGACACCGCGCGGGTGCTGGGGAGGATGTACGACGGCATCGAGTACCGCGGCTACGGGCAAGCCATCGTCGAAACGCTGGCGAAGCACGCGGGCGTGCCGGTGTGGAACGGCCTGACCAACGAGTTCCACCCGACGCAGATCCTCGCGGACTTCCTGACTATAAAGGAAAGGTTCGGCGCGCTGAAGGGCGTGAAGCTGGTGTACTTCGGCGACGCGCGCTACAACATGGGCAACAGCCTGATGGTGGGCTGCGCGAAGATGGGCATGGACTTCGTGGCCTGCGCGCCGAAAAAGTACTTCCCCGACCCCGCGCTGATCGAGAAGTGCCAGCAATTCGCGAAGGAGAGCGGCGCGACGCTCGCGTTCGTCGAGGACCCCATTGAGGCCGTGAAGGGCGCGAAGGTGCTCTACACGGACGTGTGGGTGTCGATGGGCGAGCCGGACGCCGTGTGGGCGGAGCGCATCGCGGACCTGAAGCCCTACCAGGTGAACGCCGCGCTGATGGACGCCGCCGACCCCGACGCCGTGTTCATGCACTGCCTGCCCGCGTTCCACGACCTGAACACCGGCATCGGCAGGCAGATCCACGAGAAGTACGGCCTGACGGCCATGGAGGTCACCGACGAGGTGTTTGAGGGCCCGCGGTCCATCGTGTTCGACGAGGCCGAAAACCGCATGCACACGATCAAGGCCGTCATGGCGGCGACGCTGGGGCCCGACCGGATATATGATGTATTACATCTACATTCTGACGAACTGGAACAACAAAGTGATGTGCATCGGCATGACCAACAACCTGGAACGTCGCTTATACGAGCACAGGCACCACCTTGCCGATGGATTCACAAACAGATACAACGTCGATAAACTGGTCTACTGTGAATCGACCACCGATGTCAAGGCCGCCATCTCGCGGGAAAAGCAATAAAAAGGATGGACGCGAGCCCGGAAAAACGCGTTGGTTGAGAGCACAAATCCCTCATGGCAGGATTTGAGTGAGGAATGGAAAACCCAAGTACCCCCATTTTCCAATGAAACAGGTGATTGAATGTCCAAACGTTATCTGATCCTCGCCGACGGCTCCGTCTACGAGGGCGAGGGCTTTGGCGCGGCGGCGCAGGGCGTGGGCGAGCTGGTGTTCAACACCGGCGTCGTCGGCTACATTGAGACGCTCACCGACCCCAGCTACTTCGGCCAGATCGTGATGCAGACGTTCCCGGCCATCGGCAACTACGGCATCATCGAAGAGGACTTCGAGGGCGACTGCCGCGTGAAGGGCTACGTGGTGCGCGAGTGGTGCCGCGAGCCCAGCAACTTCCGCAGCCAGTACGACCTCGACGCCTTCTTGAAGGCGCAGGGCGTGCCGGGCATCTGCGGCGTGGACACCCGCGCCATCACCCAGCGCATCCGCGAGCGCGGCGTGATGAACGCCATGATCGCGGACCGCGTGCCGGACGACCTGTCCACGCTCCAGGGCTACGCCGTCACCGGTGGCGTGGCGCAGACTTCCGCGAAGGAAACGACCGTCTATCCGGCGAAGGGCGCGAAGAAGTGCGCGGTGACGCTCGTCGACTACGGCACCAAGCGCAACATCATCCGCGAGCTGTGCGCGCGCGGCTGCGAGGTGACGGTCGTCCCGGCCAACACCTCCGCCGAGGCCATCCTCGCGGGCCGTCCCGACGGCGTGATGCTGTCCAACGGCCCCGGCGACCCGGCGGAGAACACCGCCTGCATCGCCGAGATTAAAAAGCTGCTGGGCAGGGCGCCGATGTTCGGGCTGTGCCTGGGCCACCAGATGATGGCCATCGCTGCCGGCGGCAAGACCACGAAGCTGAAGTACGGCCACCGCGGCGGCAACCAGCCCGTGATCGACCTCAAGACCGGCCACACCTACATCACCAGCCAGAACCACGGCTACGCGGTGGTGTCCGAAAGCCTGCCCACTGGCGAGGTGCGCTTCGTCAACGCCAACGACCGCACCTGCGAGGGCGTGGACTACCCCGACTGGCGCTCGTTCAGCGTGCAGTTCCACCCCGAAGCCTGCGCCGGACCGAGGGACACGAGCGTGCTGTTCGACAGGTTCGTGGAAATGATGAAACGATAGACGGGAAGAGTTTAGAGTTAAGAGTTTAGAGTTTAGATAAAGTTAGCCTCGCATATCATTTCCAATCAGAAATCCGCAAGGATTTCCACCGCAACTCCACTCTAAACTCTCAACTCTAAACTCTCGATAATCAACCCTCCCTCCGAAAGGAGCAAGACATATGCCTCTGAACAAAGATATCAAAAAGGTCCTCATGATCGGCTCGGGGCCGATCGTGATCGGGCAGGCGGCGGAGTTCGACTACGCCGGGGCCCAGGCGTGCCGCGTGCTGAAGAAGGCGGGCGTGAACGTGGTGCTGGTGAACAGCAACCCCGCCACGATCATGACCGATAAGGCGCTGGCGGACGAGATCTACCTGGAGCCGCTCACGGAGCAGACCGTGAAGCGCATCATCGAGAAGGAGAAGCCCGACAGCATGCTGGCGGGCCTGGGCGGCCAGACGGGCCTGACGCTGGCCATGCAGCTGGACAAGGAGGGCTTCCTCGCCGCGCACGGCGTCAAATTGATCGGCACCAACGCCGAGGCCATCGACAAGGCGGAGGACCGCCAGCTGTTCAAGGACACGATGCAGTCCATCGGCGAGCCGGTCATCCCCTCCGACATCGCGGAGGACGTGGAGACGGCGCTCGACATCGCCGCGAGGATCGGCTATCCCGTCATCATCCGCCCCGCCTTCACGCTGGGCGGCACCGGCGGCGGCGTGGCCCACGACGCCGAGGAGATGAAGGACGCCGCGCGCACGGGCCTGGACGCCTCGCCCATCACGCAGATACTGGTCGAAAAGTACATCGCGGGCTGGAAGGAGATCGAGTTCGAGACCATGCGCGACGCCGCGGGCAATTGCATCGCCGTCTGCAGCATGGAGAACGTCGACCCCGTGGGCATCCACACCGGCGACAGCATCGTCGTAGCCCCGGCGCTGACGCTGGCAAACAAGGAGTATCAAATGCTGCGCAGCGCTTCGCTGAACATCATCAACGCGCTGGGCATCGTGGGCGGCTGCAACTGCCAGTTCGCGCTGAACCCCGACAGCTTCGAGTACGCCGTGATCGAGGTCAACCCCCGCGTGAGCCGCTCGTCGGCCCTCGCCAGCAAGGCCACCGGCTATCCCATCGCCAAGGTGACCACCCAGATCGCGCTGGGCTACACGCTGGACGAGATCAAGAACGAGATCACCGGCAAGACCTGCGCCTGCTTCGAGCCCGCGGTGGACTACATCGTGGTGAAGTTCCCGAAGTGGCCGTTCGACAAGTTCTCCACCGCGTCCCGCAAGCTGGGCACCCAGATGAAGGCCACCGGCGAGGTGATGAGCATCGCGCCGAGCTTCGAGATGGCGCTGATGAAGGCCGTGCGCGGCGCGGAGATCAAGCTGGACACGCTGAACAGGCCCGCGAGCGATCCCCGCCCGGTGCTTCAGCGCCTCGCCGACGGCGACGACAATCGCATCTTTACCGTGTTCGAGGCCATCAAGGCGGGCGTGTCAATAGATCAGATCTTTGAGATCACGAAGATCGACCGCTGGTTCCTGTACAAGATGAAGAACCTGGCGGACTTCGAGGCGCGCATCGCGGGCGGGCTCACCGACGAGGACTACTTCCTCGGCAAGAAGCTGGGCTACCCGGACGCGGCGCTCACGCGGCTCTCCGGGCGCGAAGACCTGCCGAAGGTCCACTCCACCTACAAGATGGTGGACACCTGCGGCGCGGAGTTCGACGCCGAGACGCCCTACTTCTACGGCACGTTTGACCAGGTGTGCGATTCCCGCAGCTTCCCGCGCAGCGGCAAGCCCGTGATCGTCGTGCTCGGCTCCGGCCCGATCCGCATCGGCCAGGGCATCGAGTTCGACTACTCGTCCGTGCACTGCGTCTGGACGCTGAAGCAGCTGGGCTACGACGTGGTGATCGTCAACAACAACCCGGAGACCGTCTCCACCGACTACGACACCGCCGACCGGCTCTACTTCGAGCCGCTGACCGACGAGGACGTCATGCGCATCCTCGAGGTGGAGAAGCCGGTGGGCGTGGTGGTGGCCTTCGGCGGGCAGACCGCTATCAAGCTGACGCAGGCCCTCGACCGGGCGGGCGTGACCATCCTCGGCACCAGCGCCGAGGGCATCGACATCGCCGAGGACCGCGAGCGCTTTGACGCGCTGCTGGAGCAGTTCGCCATCCGGCGGCCCCGCGGGCGCGGCGTGCACACGATGGACGAGGCGCACCAGGCCGCCGAGGCGCTGGGCTACCCGGTGCTGCTGCGGCCCAGCTACGTGATCGGCGGCCAGAACATGACCATCGCCCACGACGCGCGCGACGTGACCACCTACATGAACCGCATCCTGGCGGGCGGGATCGAGAATCCCGTGCTCGTCGACAAGTACATGCCCGGCGTGGAGCTGGAGGTGGACGTGATCTCAGACGGCACGGACGTGCTGATCCCCGGCATCATGCAGCACGTGGAGCGCGCGGGCGTGCACTCCGGCGACTCCATTGCCGTCTATCCCCCGTTCAGCCTGGACGACGCCATGATGGAGACCGTCGTCGAGAGCAGCGAAAAGCTGGCGCTGGCGCTGGGCACGAAGGGCCTGGTGAACATACAGTATCTGGTGTACCACGGCGAGCTGTACGTGATCGAGGTGAACCCGCGCGCCAGCCGCACCATCCCCTACATCAGCAAGGTGACGGGCGTGCCGATGGTGGACCTCGCCAGCCGCGTGATGATCGGCCAGAAGCTGAAGGACCTGGGCTTCGGCACGGGCCTGTACAAGACCCCGCCCTACTGGGCCGTGAAGGTGCCGGTGTTCTCGTTCGAGAAGCTCACCGACGCCAACAGCTACCTCGGCCCCGAGATGAAGAGCACCGGCGAGGTGCTGGGCATCGGCAAGACGCTGTCGGAGGCGCTGTTCAAGGGCCTGGTCAGCGCGGGCATCCAGATGCCCCACCCCGGCGAGCACACGGGCGTGCTGCTGAGCGTGGACGAGCACGACTATCCCGAGGTCGTGGACGTGGCGCGGCGCTTCAGCGACCTCGGCTGCGCCCTGTACGCCACCGAGGGCACCGCCCAGACCATCGCCACGCTGGGCATCCCCGTCGCCGCCATCCCCGGCATCCGCGAGAGCGACCACTGCTTCGAGCTGCTGGAGAGCGGCAAGATCAACTACATCGTCTACACCGGCGCGCTGCTGGACAGCACGATGGAGGACTACATCGCCCTGCACCGCAAGGCGCTGCATCTGAACATCGCATGCCTGACGTCGCTGGACACCGCGCGCGCGCTGGCGGATATCCTGCTCAGCCGCTACAGCCAGCAGAACACCGAGCTGGTGGACATCAACCACATGCGCGCCACCCACGAAAAGCTGCGCTTTGCCAAGATGCAGGCCGCGGGCAACGACTACGTGGTGATCGACAACCTGGACGGCGCGATCCAGTGCCCGGAGAGCCTGTGCGTGCGGCTGTGCGAGCAGCACTACGGCGTGGGCGCGGAGGGCATGACGCTGATCGAGAAGAGCGACGTGGCCGACGCGAGGATGCGCCAGTACAACCGCGACGGCACCGAGGGCGGTACCGGCGGCAACGCGCTGCGCTGCGTGGGCAAGTATTTGTACGACCGCGGGCTGGTGCACGCGCCGGACATCACCGTCGAGACCGCTGGAGGCGTCAAGAAGCTGCACCTGTACACGTCCTACGGGCGGGTGACCTCCGTGTCGGTGGACATGGGCCCGGCCTCGTTTAGGCCCCAGGACGTGCCCTGCACGCTGAGCGGGGAGAAGATCATCGACGTGCCCGCCAAGATCGCCGGCAAGACCTGGCGCGTCACCTGCGTGTCGATGGGCAACCCGCACTGCGTGGTGTTCACCGACCGGGTGGACGGGCTGGACCTGGACGAGATCGGCCCCGCGTTTGAAAACGCGCCGCTGTTCCCCGAGCGCGTGAACACCGAGTTCGTGCGCGTGGTGAACGCCACCACGCTGCGCATGCGCTGCTTCGAGCGCGGCAGCGGCGAGACGATGGCCTGCGGCACCGGCGCGTGCGCCGCCGCGGCGGCCGCCATCGAAAACGGCCTGTGCAAGCGGGGCTTAGAGATCACCGTGCTGGTGCCCGGCGGCAAGCTGCTGGTGCGCTACACCGATGAAACCGTCATCCTCACCGGCAAGGTGGAGCAGGTGTTCGAGGCGGAGACGGAATATTAAACAGATGGGGGAAACACCTATGCAGAAATTATCCCTGAACGGCGCGTGGACGCTGAACGTGGTATCCCTGAGCGGCGAGGCGGTCTTTGCCGACGTGCCCGCGACGGTGCCGGGCTCCGTATACAACGACCTGCTCACGGCGGGCAGGATCGAGGACCCGTTCTGGCGGGACAACGAGAACGAGGCCCTCAAGCTGATGGCCAACGACTTCACCTACACCCGCACGTTCGTGGTCCCCGAGGCGCTGCTGGCGTGCGAGCGCGTGCTGCTGCGCTGCGAGGGCCTGGACACGCTGGCGGAAATCGCGATCAACGGCGTGCGCGTGGGCGGCGCCGACAACATGTTCCGCACCTGGGAGTTCGACGTGAAGGCCGCGCTGCGCCCCGGCGAGAACGAGATTGCCGTGCTGCTGCGCTCCCCGACGAAGTTCATCCGCGAGGCCTACGAGGCCGATCCCTGCGAGGGCTCCACCGACGCCATGCGGGGCTTCCCCCACCTGCGCAAGGCCGCCTGCATGTTCGGCTGGGACTGGGGCCCGAGGCTCCCCGACGCCGGCATCTGGCGC
Organism: uncultured Eubacteriales bacterium; assembly: GCA_902773515.1. GTDB lineage: Bacteria > Bacillota > Clostridia > Christensenellales > Aristaeellaceae > UBA2862. The sequence continues at coordinate 8,840 of CACYET010000003.1, forward strand.
GATATCGCGCTGCTGGGCATCCGGCGCGCCCGCATCGGCGGCGTGCGCATCCACCAGCGCCACGAGGGCGGCCGGGTGACGCTGGAGGTGGCCACCCACATCTCGCGCTTCGGCGGCGGCAGGATGCGCGTGGACGTCGCCGTCACCGCCCCCGACGGGCGCGTGTTCACCGGCGCGGGCAGCGAATGCGCGATCGAGATCGAGAACCCCTCGCTCTGGTGGCCCGTCGGCTACGGCGACCAGCCGCTGTACGGCGTCTCGGTCGTGCTGAGCCTGGACGGCGCGGAGCTGGACCGCTGGGAGGGGCGCGTCGGCCTGCGCACGCTGACCGTGAAGCGCCAGAAGGACGAGTGGGGCGAGAGCTTCTGCCACTGCGTCAACGGCGTGTCGATCTTCGCGATGGGCGCGGACTACATCCCCGAGGACAACCTGCTGCCCCGCGTGACGCCCGAGCGCACCCGGCGGCTGCTGGAGGACGCGGTGGCCGCCCACATGAACGTGATCCGCGTCTGGGGTGGCGGCTACTACCCCGACGACTTCTTCTTCGACATCTGCGACGAGCTGGGTCTGCTGGTGTGGCAGGACTTCATGTTCGCCTGCGCCGCCTACCGGCTCACCGACGCCTTTGAGGCGAACCTGCGCGCCGAGTTCACGGACAACATCCGCCGCCTGCGCCACCACGCGAGCCTCGCGCTCTGGTGCGGCAACAACGAGATGGAGGGCTTCCTCGGCTCGGGCCTGTGGGTGTCGGACAAGCGCCAGCAGGCCGACTACATCAAGCTGTTCGAGTACATCATCCCCCAGATCTTAAAGGCCGAGGACCCGGACACGTTCTACTGGCCCTCCAGCCCCTCCAGCGGCGGCAGCTTTGACAACCCGCTGAACCCGGACGTGGGCGATGTGCACTACTGGGACGTCTGGCACGGCATGAAACCCTTTACGGACTACCGCAACCACCTGTTCCGCTACGTGTCGGAGTTCGGCTTCCAGTCGTTCCCCCCGATGGCCACCATCCGCCAGTTCACGCTGCCGGAGGACCTCAACGTGTTCTCCTACGTGATGGAGAAGCACCAGCGCAACGCCTCCGCCAACGGCAAGATCGCCGAATACCTGTCGCAGATGTACCGGTATCCCGCCACGCTGGACGGCTTCGTGTACGCATCGCAGCTGTTGCAGGCCCAGGCCATGCAGTACGGCGTGGAGCACTGGCGGCGCAACCGCGGGCGCTGCATGGGCGCGGTGGTGTGGCAGCTGAACGACTGCTGGCCGGTGGTCAGCTGGGCCAGCATCGACTACTACGGCCGCTGGAAGGCGCTGCACTACTACGAAAAGCGCTTCTTCGCGCCGGTGCTGATCTCCTGCCACGAGGAGGGCGTGCTCTCGCAGGACACGAACGTGAACGCCGAGCCCTTCGAGCTGAAGAAGTCCGCGCGGCTGAACGTGTCCAACGAGACCATGGCCCCGTTCAGGGGCACCGCGCGCTGGTCGCTGCGCCGTCCCGACGCCACCATCATCTCCGAGGGCAGCTTCGAGGTGGACGTGCCCGCACTGTCGGCCGTCTGGCTCCCCGAGCAGGATTTCTCCCGCGAGGACACCTACGGCTGCTACTACGCCTACGCGCTCGAGGACGCCCGGGGCGACGAGGTGGGCAGCGGCACCGTGCTGTTCTGCCCGCCCAAGCACTTCCGCTTCGAGGACCCGAAGCTCTCCGCCTTCATCGAGGACGGCGAGATCGTGGTCGCCGCGCAGGCCTACGCCCGCAGCGTGGAGATCCAGTGCGGCGAGGACGTGCTGCTCTCCGACAACTTCTTCGACATGAACGCCGGCGTCAAGCGCGTGAAGGTGCTCCGCGGCAATCCCAGCCGCGCCAAGGCCTGGAGCGTGTACAGCATCGGGTGAGGGGTTGACAAAAAAGGCTTCCCGTCATATAATAATGACGAAGAGCGAACCACGCACGCGGTTGCTCCTCAACGTTCAAGAAACCCTGGTTTTACCCAAAGCCTCCGTCACTTGCCAGAGTGGCGGTTGCTTTTTTTGCGCTCGTACACGATGATCGTGACGGTGTACTTTCCGATATGGAACGCAACTCGCATGGTCCTCACCTCCTTTCGGAGATGTAGGAGCAACCGCCCTGCGCTTGTATTCGCTTTTCGGCCCTTGCGGGCATCTTCATTTTACAGGATCAGTCTGTGCCTGTCAGGCCAAACAAGCGGCGCTGTCGCGAATGCGACAGCGCCGCCGTTTGTCCTTACGAACTCAATTCAACCGGATCAGCGGCCGAACTGCACGTCGTTGTTGCCGGACTCGGTGGTCCACATCTCCAGCATGTTGATGGGATCGTTGAAGTCGGCGATCCAGCCGTTGCGGGCCACGTCGTAGTTGCCGGCCTTGCGGTCGTCCAGGAACACGTTCCAGTCGCAGGTGCGGATGGTCATGGTGATGCCCACGGCCGCCAGGTCCTGCTGGATGCACTCGGCGATGGCGATGTGGCCGGAGGACTCGTTGGTCAGGTACTCGAAAGAGATCGGGGTCGCGTCGGACAGCATGCCGTCGTCGCCGAACTCAAAGCCGGCTTCCTTCAGCAGCTCGATCGCGCCGTCCACGTCCACCTCGTAGTCGTAGTAGCCGACGTTCTCCTCGTCGGGATAGGTGTAGGCGTCGTCATTGGCCTTGAACACGCCGCCGTTGCCGTCGGCCATGCCCTCGGGGATGAAGGCGTTGGCGGGCTTCTGCTCGCACTGGCCCACGGTATCGATGATGTACTCGCGGTCGATCAGCTTGGACAGCGCCTTGCGCATCGCGGCAGCCTGCTCCACGGTCTTGCCGGCGAACAGATCGCTCTTCACGTTGAAGCACACATAGTAGGTGCCCAGGTTGTCGATGATGTGGAACTCGGGGTTGTCCTTCAGGTTCTGGATCTCATCGGTGGGAACGGAGTCGATGAAGTCCACGTCGCCGGCCTGATAGGCGGCATAGATGGCGGTGTCGTCGGCGGAGAGCATGAACTCCAGCTTCTCCAGCTTCACGTTCTCGGCGTCATAGTAGTTGGGGTTCTTGGTGTAGACCATGGACTCGTTGTGGGTCCACTCGGTCAGCGTGAAGGGACCGGAGGTCACGAAGCCGGCCTCGTTGGCCCAGGCGCCGGGATTCTCCTGCCAGCCCTCGACGGCCTCGACGGCCTGCTGGGGCACGGCGTAGAAGGCGGGGAACGCCATCAGGTCCAGCATGTAGGCGCAGGGCGCGTCCAGCTCGACGGTCAGGGTGGTGCCGTCCTCGGAGGCGGTCACGGCCAGATCGCTGGGATAGCCCTTGATGCCGTTGAACATGTAGCTGTAGTCCGCGGCGGTCTCGGGGGCGGCGGCGCGCTTCCAGCTGTACTCGAAGTCCTTGGCGGTCAGGTCGGCGCCGTCGGACCACTTCAGGCCCTCGCGCATCGTGAAGGTGTAGGTCAGGCCGTCCTCGCTCATCTCATAGCCGGTGGCGAAATCGGGCTTCAGGTTGCCCTCGGCGTCGTAGGTGTACAGGCCGCCGAAGGAGGCGATGGCCAGGCACGCGCCGTCCACGGAGCTGTTCAGGGCGGGGTCGAGGTGATCCGGCTCGGACGCCAGGTTCAGGCGCAGGGTGTCGGAGCCCTCCACGGTGGCATACTGGAAGAACTTGAATCCGAACAGGTTGGCATAGATGCCGTCCACGGAAGCCTTCTGCATGTACAGGTCGTTGTAGTAGTAGATCGGCACGATGCAGCCGGTGTCCATCAGGATGTCCTCGGCCTGGTGCATCTTGGCTTCGCGGGCCTCGAAGTCGGTCTCGGCCTTGACTTCGGCGATCAGCTTGTCATACTCGGTCCAGTCGGGCTCGGAGCCCTCGTCCGCCAGCGCGGCGGTGACGCAGGCCAGAAGCATCATCATGGCCAGCAGCGCTGCAAGCAGCTTCTTCATAGGGTACTTCCTCCTAAAAGATATTATCTGAAACGGCAGGGCCGTTAGAGATTCGAAGTCCGGCGGACGCCAATTATGGCGTCCCTACAGGGTTGTCGTGTCGTCGTTCGACTGGTTGGCGGACGCCAATTATGGCGTCCCTACGGGGTTGTCGTGTCGTCGTTCGACTGGTCCGCGGACGCCAATTATGGCGTCCCTACGGGATTGATGGAAACGGCGTGAATAAGTCATCCTTGTCCCATGCCTTGGGATTGTTGCGGATGTACGATATCGTCTCCATCAAATCCTGTTCGTTGCGAATAATGTGTTCGTAGAACCTCGGTTGCCATACCGATCTTCCACAAGCCCTGGAAACGCTCGCCTTGTAGGCTCTGATGATCTGCCCCAGGCTGTGCTTCACCGTAGGGACGCCATAATTGGCGTCCGTCTCGGTCCCCATGCCCAGAAGGATGTGGACGTGATTCGGCATGACCACATACTCTATCACTTCGGCTTCCGGATAATAACCGGGGATCGCCTGAACATTTTTGTCTGCCATCTCACCCAAATCGTTCAGCGCCATCCTGCCATCGATCACCGCGCCAAAGAGATACTTTCGATCCCGGCTGCATATCGTCACATGATAAACGCCCTTGGAATGATAATCATAATGCTGTAATCGAATGGTTTTTCGATCCGGCAATTGGGGCATTGATCATCACCCTTGTAATGTTGTATCATCGTCGTAGGGTTTGCGTCGTCCGGCGGACGCCAATTATGGCGTCCCTACTCGTGCGGGTTCTAGCAGGCGATCTGGTGGCCCGGGGCGATCTCGGTCAGACTCGGGCACTCCTTCGCGCAGCGCTCGGTGGCGTAGCGGCAGCGGGGCCGGAACGCGCAGCCCGAGGGCATGTTCAGCGGGCTGGGCACGTCGCCCTCCAGCGGGATGCGCTTGCGGGTGCGGGCCGTGTTGGGGTCGGGGATCGGGATGGCGGAGATCAGCGACTGCGTGTAGGGGTGCATCGGATGCGCGATGACCTCGTCGGCGTCGGCGATCTCCACGATCCGGCCCAGGTACATCACCGCGATGCGCTGGCTGATGTGCTGCACCACCAGCAGGTCGTGGGCGATGAACAGGTAGGCGATGCCCAGCTTCTTCTGCAAATCCTCAAACGTGTTGATCACCTGCGCCTGGATGGACACGTCCAGCGCGCTGACGGGCTCGTCGCAGACGATGAACTTCGGGTTCACGGCCAGGGCGCGGGCGATGCCGATGCGCTGGCGCTGGCCGCCGGAGAACTCGTGCGCGTAGCGGCGCGCGTGGTCGGAGTTCAGGCCCACGAGGTTCAAAAGCTCCGTGATGCGCTCGGCGCGCTCCTCGCGGGTGCTGTACAGGCCGTGGATGTCCAGCGGCTCGCCCACGATGTCGGACACCGTCATGCGCGGGTTCAGCGAGGAGTACGGGTCCTGGAACACGATCTGCATCTCCTGGCGGAAGTTGCGCACGTTCTGCGGCGTGACGGGCGTGCCGTTGTAGAGGATCTCGCCCGCGGTGGGCTTGTACAGGTGCAATATCGTTCGACCCACGGTGGTCTTGCCGCAGCCGGACTCGCCCACCAGGCCCAGCGTCTCGCCGGGCTTGATGGCGAAGGACACGCCGTCCACCGCCTTCAGCGGCTTGCTGGTGAACCAGCCGGTGCGCACGGGGAAATACTGCTTTAAATCCCGGACCTCGAGGAGGTATTCGCTCATTTGGACTCAGCCTCCTTTTCCGCGGCGGCCTCGTCGTAGACCTGCTTCACGTTCATCCAGCAGGCGGCCTTGTGATCGTCGTTGATGTCCAGCTCCTCCGGCAGCTCCGTCAGGCATATCTTCATGCAGCGGTCGCAGCGGGAGGCGAAGGCGCAGCCCTTGGGCATGTTCGTCAGGTCCACCGGCGAACCGGCGATGGGGATCAGCCGCGCGTGGTTCGTGTCCAGGCGCGGGATCGAGCGCATCAGGCCCTTGGTGTACTCGTGGCGGGGGTTGTAGAAGATCTCGTCGGCGGTGCCGCGCTCGCAGATGCGGCCCGCGTACATCACGATGATCTCGTCGCACATGTCGGCGATGACGCCCAGGTCGTGCGTGATCATGATGATGGCCATGCCCATCTTCCTCTGGAGCTCCTGCATCAGCTCCAGTATCTGCGCCTGGATGGTCACGTCCAGGGCGGTGGTGGGCTCGTCGGCGATGAGTATGTCCGGCTCGCAGGCCAGCGCCATGGCGATCATCACGCGCTGGCGCATGCCGCCGGAGAGCTCGTAGGGATACTGCTTCAGCCGCTTCTCCGGCTCGTTCACGCCCACCAGCTGGAGCATCTCCAGCGCGCGGGCGTTCGCCTGCTCGCGATTGCGGTCGGTGTGCAGCAGGATCGCCTCGCGCAGCTGGTTGCCGATGGTGTACACCGGGTTCAGGCTGGTCATGGGATCCTGGAAGATGATGGAGACCCGCTTGCCGCGGAACTCGCGCATCTGCTTCCTGGAGTACTGGACGATGTCCTCGCCGTTGAACAAAATCTGGCCGCCGGTGATGCGCCCCGGCTCCACCAGGATGCGCATGATGGAATAGGCCGTCACGCTCTTGCCGCTGCCGGATTCGCCCACGATGCCCAGCACCTTGCCCTTTTCGAGGTTGAACGAGATGCCGTTCACGGCGCGGACCTCGCCGGAGTCGACGTTGAACGACGTGCACAGGTTCTTGACCTGCAAAAGCGGTGTGCTCATGTCGATTACCTCCTCAGCTTCGGGTCAAATGCGTCGCGCAGGCCGTCGCCCAGCAGGTTGAAGCTGAGCACGATCAGGCAGATGATGACCGCGGGGAACACCATCTTGTAGGGGTAGCTCTGCATGCCGCCGCGCGCTGCGTTGGCCAGCGAGCCCAGCGAGGGCATCGGCGCCTGCACGCCCAGGCCGATGAACGAGAGGAAGCTCTCGGTGAATATGGCCGAGGGAATCTGCAGCGCCACGGAGATGAATATGACCGACATGCAGTTCGGCAGGATGTGCCGCCGGATGATGCGGCCGGGCTTGGCGCCCATCGCGCGGGCGGCCAGCACGTATTCATTCGTCTTGATGGACAAAATCTGGCCGCGCACCAGGCGCGCCATGCCCACCCAGTAGAGCACGCCGAACACCACGAACAGCGAGATCATGTTCGTGCCGACCTTCGCCAGCACCGTGCCCTGCAGCGTCGTGCCGAGCACCTGGTTCAGCACCACGGAGAGCAGTATCACCATCAATGTGTCGGGCAGGGAGTAGATGATGTCGACGATGCGCATCATCACCATGTCCACCTTCCCGCCGAAATAGCCGGATATCGAGCCGTAGAGCAGGCCGATCACCAGCACGATCAAACTCGCGAACAGGCCCACCGCCAGCGACACCCTCGCGCCGTAGAGCACGCGGATGAAGTAGTCGCGGCACAGCTCGTCGGTGCCGAAGATGTGCGGAAAGATCTTCGCGCCGTCCTCGATGGCCTTCATCTCGTTCTTGGAATACTGGAACGGGGCCAGGTTCTTGGCGGTCTTGTCGCGCTTGCCGTTGACGGAGATCATCTGCTCGTAGCTGTAGGGATAGAACATCGGCACGATCACGATCGTCAGCACCAGGCACACCAGCACGATCAGGCTGGCCACGGCCAGCGGGTTGCGGCGCAGCTTGCGCATGCCGTCGCGGAAGAACGTGGTCGATTCGCGCATGGTCTCGTGCTGCGCCTTCTCCTCGTCCGACGCCCACTCGAACTTCCTCGGGTCGATCTGCAGGCTGAGGAGGTTTTTCTTCGGCAGCTTGTCCGCGTTGTAGGTCATATCTTCGCCCTCCTCAGTCAAACGTGATCTTCGGGTCCACCAGCTTGTACACCAAATCGCTGATCAGCGTGGCGATGACCATCAGCACCGCCAGGAAGATCGTGGTGGCCATGATCATCGGATAGTCCTGGTTGTTGATGGAGCGCACGAACTCGGTGCCCAGGCCGCCGATGGTGAACACGGTCTCAATGACCATCGAGCCGGTCAGTATGCCGGCGATCATCGGGCCGACGTAGGTGATGACGGGGATCAGCGCGTTGCGCAGCGCGTGCTTGAAGATCACAAAGCCCTCGCGCACGCCCTTCGCGCGGGCCGTGCGGATGTAGTCCTGCCCCAGCACGTCCAGCATCGACGACTTCGTCAGGCGCGTGATGTAGCTCATCGGGTAGAGCATCAGCGAGATGACCGGCAGCACGTAGTTCGGGTTCGTGGTCGAGAACACGCCCACCCACTTCAGCGTCAGCGCGAACACCAATAGCAGGATCGTCGCCAGCACGAAGCTGGGCACCGACACGAACAGCGTCGTGAGGAATATGATCACGCGGTCGGGCCAGCGGTTGCGGCACAGCGCCGCGACGGAGCCCAGGATCAGACCGAACAGGATCGCGAAGCCCGCCGCCATGCCGCCCAGCTTGGCCGAGACCGCGAACTTCTCCCGGATGATCTGGGAGATCTCGCGCCCGGTCTTCAGGGAGATGCCGAAATCCCCGTGCAGCAGGTTGCCCAGGTAGATGATGAACTGCTGGGTCACGGGCTTGTCAAGGTTGAAGCGCGCCTCCAGCACCGCCTGCACGGCGGGATCGGGCGCCTTTTCCTTGTCAAACGGCCCGCCGGGGATGGCGTTCATGGCGAAGAACGTGATCGCCGCGATGATGAACACGGTGACCACGGCCAACAGCACGCGCTTGACGGTGTACTTGAGCATCGGAAACAACCTTTCTTTCGGGAGGGGCCCCTTCGCGCGCCCCGCGCGGTGTGTCGCGCCTGCGCGCCGCCCGTTTTTGAATCAAACGGGGTCGTAAAAATGCAAGAAACGCCCCTTTTTAATGCTGGGTGCTATTATATCACAATCGGTTTGCAAAGTCTACCTCTCGCGCCGCCCAAATTGCGTTGCTATAGTAAAATTTACATTCACAAGTAACTCTCCGCGCGGCAGCCACCCCCGGCAGTGCCGGGTTCCACTCGCTGCCGCGCGGTATTACGAAAACGATGACCGAATCTGGGCGGACGGCGCAACGCCGCCCCTACGAGGAATAGAGGCAGCCACGCGGATGCCAATTATGGCGTCCCTACGGTTGCCGCGTTCATTCCTCACTCTCCACTCTCAACTCTCAACTCTCCACTCTCCTCTCCCCCCCTTGCCTTTTCTCCCGCCATGCCCTATAATTCCAACAGGAAAACCCACAGAAAACGGAGGGAAAGCCATGCCCACCCTGAACCTGCCCTTCCTGGGCCACGGCGGCGACTACAACCCCGACCAGTGGCGCGAGTATCCCGAGGTCCTGAACGAGGACATCCGCCTGATGCAGCTGGCGGGCTGCAACCTGATGAGCGTCGGCATCTTCGCCTGGTCGGCGCTGGAGCCGGAGGAGGGAAGATTTGACTTCGACTGGCTGGAGGACGTGCTCGACCGCCTGCACGCGGCGGGCGTGTCGGCCTTCCTCGCCACGCCCAGCGGCGCGCGACCCGCGTGGATGAGCGAGAAGTACCCGGAGGTATTGCGCGTGCGCCCCGACGGCGGGCGCAACCTGCACGGCGGTCGGCACAACCACTGCTATACCTCCCCCACCTACCGCGGCTTCGTGCGGCGCATGAACGCCGCGCTGGCGCAGCGCTTCGGCCACCATCCGGCGGTGGTCGGCTGGCACATCTCCAACGAATACGGCGGCGAGTGCCACTGCGAGCTCTGCCAGGCCGCGTTCCGGGACTATCTAAAGGAAGAATACGGTACGCTGGACGCGCTGAACCGGGCCTGGTGGACGGGCTTCTGGAGCCACACCTACACCGACTGGTCGCAGCTGCACAGCCCGACGCCGATCGGCGAGATGTCCGTGCAGGGGCTGAACCTGGCGTGGCAGCGCTTCGTCACCCGCCAGACCGCCGACTTCATCCGCGCCGAGGCCGCCCCGCTGCGCGAGTTCTCGCCCGAGCTGCCCGTGACCACCAACCTGATGGAGCTCTACGGCCAGCTGAACTACTTTGAGCTGGCCAGGGAGATCGACTTCGCCAGCTACGACAGCTACCCCCGCTGGGGCGGGCCGGACGAGGAGTGGACCGCCGTCGGCGCGGCCTTCAACTACGACCTGATGCGCTGCCTGAAGCAGCGCCCGTTCGCGCTGATGGAGTCCACGCCCTCGCAGGTGAACTGGCAGGAGGTCTGCAAGCTGAAGAAGCCGGGCATGCACCTGCTGTCCAGCCTCCAGGCCGTCGCCCACGGCGCGGACACGGTGCAGTACTTCCAGTGGCGCAAGAGCCGCGGCTGCAGCGAGAAGTTCCACGGCGCGGTGGTGGACCACGCCGGGCACGAGCACACGCGCACGTTCCGCGACGTGCAGGACGTGGGCGAGGCGCTGAAGAAGCTGAACGGGATCCAGGGGTCGATGCCCGAGGTTCCCGCGGCGCTGATCTGCGACACCGAGAACCGCTGGGCGCTGGAGGACTGCCAGGGCCCGCGCAAGGACCTGAAATACATCGAGACGGTGCTGGAGCACTACCGCGCGCTGTCGCGCCGGGGCGTGAACATCGACGTGATCGACCAGACGCGCGACCTCTCCGGCTACAGGCTCGTCGCCGCGCCGATGCTGTACATGCTGCGCCCGGGCGTCGCCGAACGGCTGGCCGAGTTCGTTAAAAACGGCGGCACGCTCGTCTGCACCGCCCTCACCGGCCGCGCGGACCGCGACGACCTGTGCTTCCTCGGCGGCTTCCCCGGCCCGCTGCGCGACGTGCTGGGCGTGTGGTGCGAGGAGACCGACGGCCTCTACGACGGCGAGGCGAACGGCATCGCGATGAACGGCAAAACCTACGCCTGCTCCACGCTCTGCGACCTGATCCACGCCGAGACGGCGCAGGCGCTGGGCGCGTACACGGCCGACTTCTACGCCGGGCGGCCCTGCGTCACCCGCAACGCCTTCGGCAAAGGCGCGGCCTGGTACGTCGCCACCCGCCCCGACGCCGCCTTCCTCGACGACTTCTACCGCGACCTGCTGGACGGTCTCGGCGTCCAGCCCCTCGTGGACGACCTGCCCGTCGGCGTACAGGTCGCGCGGCGCGGAGATGCGCTGTTCGTGATGAACTTCGCCCGCCGCCCCGTCGCCCTCTCCCTCCCCGACGGAACCGACGCCCTGACCGGGGAGAAGGTCGGGGGCCGGACGGAGATCGGGGTGAACGGAGTGCGAGTGATTCGGGTCTGACTGCACAAAATGCTGTCAATAATAGATGCGTACAGATCCTTCGCTTCGCTCAGGATGACAGGTTATGCCGACGCCTGTCGCGTGTCATCCTGAGCAGAGCGAAGGATCTGTACAAATTGTTAAAGGCGTGCGATTCGCCTTTCAGGCGTTGACATCTTCCCTTTAACGTGATAGAATCAGTTTACTGATCAGATGACAGGGAGCACGTTCCCCGGAGAGGCGCGCAAGAGAGCAGGGGTCATCGGCTGAAAGCCCCCGCCGCGGCCGCCGCGGAATACCGGCCCTCGATGACAGGCGTTTCGCGCGCGATACAGCGCGACAGAGCGATCGGGCAACCGGTCAGCAGGGTGGAACCACGGATATGACGTCCGTCCCGGCACAGGGACGGGCGTTTTGTTATCTTTGAATATCATAAAGGAGTGTTAGAATATGGATCGCGAACAGTTCAACGAAGTCTACCGCCACTCGCTGGCGCACATCCTCGCCAAGGCCGTCATGGAAATCTTCGGCCGCGAGAACGTGCAGATCGCCATCGGCCCGCAGATCGCCGACGGCATGTACTACGATTTCCTGCTGCCCCGCGGCATCTCCACCGAGGACTTCCCCGCCATCGAGCAGAAGATGAAGGAGATCATGAAGCGCAAGGAGGCCTGGACCCGCAAGGAGGTCAGCAAGGAAGAGGCGCTGGAGATCTTCAAGGGCCAGAAGTACAAGGAGGAGCTGATCAACGACCTGCCCGAAGGCGAGACCATCACCGTCTACTACACGGGCGACGACTTTGTGGACCTGTGCCGCGGCCCGCACGTGGAAAACTCCGCCGAGCTGCTCTCCGTCGCGTACAAGATCCGCGCCGTCTCCAGCGCCTACTGGCGCGGCGACGAGAAGCGCGACAGCCTCCAGCGCGTGTACGTCTACGCCTTCCCGGACCAGCAGCAGCTGAAGGCCCACCTGGCCATGATCCGCGAGGCCCAGGAGCGCGACCACAAGAAGCTGGGCAAGGAGCTGGACCTATTCATGTTCGACGAGACCGCGCCCGGCATGCCCTACTGGCTGCCCCGCGGCTGGATCCTCTACCAGACGCTTCTGGCCTACAGCCGCAAGCTGCAGGCCAAGCACGGCTACACCGAGATCTCCGCGCCGCTGATCAACAAGAAGAAGCTGTGGCTGATCTCCGGCCACTGGGCGCACTACCAGAACAACATGTTCATGGTGCCCGGCATCACGGGCCGCCTGGCCGCCGACGCCGAGATCCCCGGCGTGCTGGACAACCCGACGGCCGGCCTGGACGAGACGGCCACGGTGAAGCTGCCCGCGGGCGCGCCGCTGTTTGACCGCGACCTGGACGACACGATGGGCGCCAAGCCCATGAACTGCCCCAACGCGATGATGACCTACAAGCGCACGCTGCACTCCTACAAGGAGCTGCCGATCCGCTACAGCGAATACGACGTGCTGCACCGCAAGGAGAAGTCCGGCCAGATGAACGGCCTGTTCCGCGCGCAGGAGTTCCGCCAGGACGACGACCACACCTTCGTGTCCGAGGAGCAGATCGAAGACGAGATCGCCGACATCATCGCCATCGCGGACGAGATCTACGCCACGTTCGGCGTCACCTACCGCGCCGAGTTCTCCACCCGCCCGGATGACTTCATGGGCGATATCGAGGTGTGGAACCGCGCCGAGGCCGCGCTGAAGAAGATTTTGGACAAGAAGTACGGCGAGGGCCAGTACGAGATCAACGAGGGCGACGGCGCGTTCTACGGGCCGAAGATCGACCTTCAGATCAAGGACGCGCTGGGCCGCGAGTGGCAGTGCGGCACCATCCAGCTGGACTTCCAGCTGCCGCACAACTTCGGCCTGACCTACACCACCAAGGAGGGCACGCTGGAGATGCCCGTGGTCATCCACCGCGCGCTGTACGGCTCGCTGGAGCGCTTCATCGGCATCATCATCGAGAACTTCAAGGGCGCGTTCCCCTTCTGGCTCAGCCCCTACCAGGTGGCCGTGGTACCGATCCGCCCCGAGCACAACGACTACGCCAAAAAGGTGGTCGAGGCGCTGGAGGACGAGGGCATCCGCGTGGAGGTCGACTACGCCGACAAGAACATGAACGAGAAGATCAAGTTCTACAAGACGATGAAGGACCCCTATATCGTCGTCGTGGGCGACAAGGAGGCCGCCGACGGCACCGTGTCCATCACGGTGCGCGGCCAGAAGCAGCAGCTGCACAACGTGCCGCTGGAAAAGCTGGTTGAGATGTGCAACCGGATGAACGATACGAGGTGCCTCGATCTGATCGGGGAGGCCTAAAAGGCAGCCAGGGAGTAGGCAGTAGGGAGTAGGGAGTAGGAATAGTGGCTACCGCCGTTTCTTGGCATTTCCTACTCCCTACTCCCTTCTCCCTACTCCCTTATTTCGTACAAGACTTCAAAAGGAGACGATCCTCATGCTCGCTCAAACGCCCCCCATGGGCTGGAACAGCTGGGACTGCTACGGCGCGGCGGTCACCGAGGCGGACGTGCGCCGCAACGCCGAATACATGGCCGAACACCTGAAGGCGCACGGCTGGGAGTACGTGGTGGTGGACATCCAGTGGTATCAGCCCACCGCCTCCACGCACGACTACGAGCCCTTCTCCGAGTATTCCATGGACGCCTACGGACGCATGACGCCGGCGGAAAACCGCTTCCCCAGCGCGGCGAACGGCGCGGGGTTTGGGCCGCTGGCGGACTACGTGCACGGCCTGGGCCTCAAGTTCGGCATCCACATCATGCGCGGCATGCCCCGCGCGGCGGCGCACCGACATCTGCCGATCCTGGGCAGCGCGTACACCTGCGACGCGGCGGCCGACCCGAACTCGATCTGCGCCTGGAACCCGGACATGTACGGCCTCAAATGCGACCATCCCGGCGCGCGCGCCTACTACGACAGCATTTTCAGGCTCTACGCCGAGTGGGGCGTGGACTTCGTCAAGTGCGACGACATCGCGCGCGAGTATCCGCGGTGCGAGCGGGAGATCGAGGTGATCTCCGAGGCCTGCCGCGGCTGCGGGCGCGACATCGTGTTGAGCCTGTCCCCCGGCCCCGCCCCGCTGGAGCGCGCGGAACATTTGAAAAAATACGCCAACATGTGGCGCATCACGGACGACTTCTGGGACGAGTGGCGGCTCTTGAAGGGCATGTTCGAACGCGCGGAAAAGTGGTGCGTCCACGCCGCGCCCGGGCACTGGCCGGACGCCGACATGCTGCCCGTGGGCGCGCTTCGGCAGTGCTACGACCGCCACCCCAGCGGCAAGTGGACGCGGTTCACGCCCGCCGAGCAGCGCACGATGATGGCGCTTTGGTGCATGATGCGCTCGCCGCTGATGATCGGCGGGGAGCTGTCCAAAAACGACGACTTCACGCTGGCGCTGCTGACGAACGACGCCGTGCTGGAGATCGAGAAGCAGAGCTGGTGCGCGCACCCGCTCTCCACGACGGACGACGAGGCCGCCTGGATCGCCCCGCGCAGGGACGGCACCGGCTGCTACGTCGCGCTGTTCAACCTGGCGGACAGGGCACGGCGGCTCGAGATCGACCCGGCGTATGTCGAGCGCGACTTCGCCCGCGCCACCGAGCTCTGGACGGGCCGCCGCGCCCGCGGAGGCCGCTTCATCGCCCGCCTCGCCCCGCACGACTGCGCGGTGTGGAGGGTGGAGTTTTGACAGCGTTCAATTGGGAAAGATCCTTCACTTCGTTCAGGATGACACCGATACAAGCCTGTCATCCTGAGCGAAGCGAAGGATCTTTTTTGACTCTCTTCATCCCTCGAATTCGATTGTATCCTCGATCACCCGCGCGAACGCCTCCAGCCCCTTCTGGTCCGCCTCGGTGAAGCGGTCCATTTTCGGGCTGTCGATGTCCAGCACGCCGACGACCTCGCCGTTTTTGTGCAGCGGGATCACGATCTCGGAATTGGACGCGCCGTCGCAGGCGATGTGCCCGGGGAATTCATGCACATTCGCCACGCGCTGGGTCTCGTCCCGCGCGGCGGCCGTGCCGCAGACGCCCCGCCCCAGCGGGATGTGGATGCAGGCGACCTTTCCCACGAACGGCCCCAGCACGAGCTGCCCGCCGCGCATCAGGTAAAACCCCGCCCAGTTCAGATCGTCCATCAAATCAAACAAAAGCGCCGCGGCGTTCGCCATCAGCGGCACGTACCACCGCTCCTCCTCGGCCAGCGCCTTCACCTGCGCGCAAAGCAGTTCGTAATCCATACGCTCTCCCCTTTCCCGTGATGGCATCATCATATAAAAGCGACATCCGTTTGTCAACCCGCCCCGCAATGCAAATCCTCTGTAAATTCCGACCTTCGTCAATCAAAAACGCTTGACATGCCCGGGAAAAGCCCGTATAATATACTGGCTGTCAAGTAAAACGACTTGCGGAGGCGCGAAGCGATGGCCGACATGAACGAGCGGGTGGCGCTGAATTACCTGCTGGACTTCTACGGCCCGCTGCTGACGGCGCACCGGCAGGAGGTCATGCGGCTGTACTGCGAGGAGGACCTCTCCCAGCAGGAGATCGCGGACCAGCTCTCCATCACCCGCCAGGGCGTGTTTGACACGCTGGCGAAGGCGAAGAAGCAGCTGCAGGGCTACGAGGAAAAGCTGGGGCTGGTGCGCAGGCACCGCGAACAGGCCCGGGCCGCCGAGAGGTGCCTGGAGGCGCTGAAGCGGCTGCACCCCTCGCCGCAGGACGCCCCCGTTCTGGACGAGGCGCGGCGGGCGCTGGAGAACATCATCCCCAAGGATTGACACACACCGATTCCGGAGGACATGCCATGGCATTTGAGGGATTGACCGACAAGCTGCAAGGCGCGTTCAAGAAGCTGAGCAGCAAGGGCAAGCTGAGCGAGGCCGACGTCAAGGCCGCGATGCGCGAGGTGCGCATGGCGCTGTTGGAGGCCGACGTGAACTTCCTGGTGGTCAAGGATTTCGTCAAGAAGGTCACCGAGCGCGCCGTCGGCGCGGACATCATGCAGAGCCTGACGCCCGGCCAGCAGGTGATCAAGATCGTCAACGAGGAGTTGACGAACCTGATGGGCGGCACCAACGCCCGGCTGACCTACTCGCCCCAGGCGCCCACGATCTACATGATGGCGGGCCTGCAGGGCGCGGGCAAGACCACGATGTGCGCCAAGCTGGGCAACCTCCTCAAGAAGGACAACAAGAAGCCCCTGCTGGTGGCCTGCGACGTGTACCGCCCCGCCGCCATCAAGCAGCTGCAGGTCGTCGGCGAGCAGGTGGGCGTCGAGGTATTTGAGCGCGGCCAGGGCAATCCCGTCCAGATCGCCAAGGAAGCCGTCGACTACGCCCGCTACTACGGGCGCGACCCGGTGATCATCGACACCGCCGGCCGCCTGCACATCGACGAGACGCTGATGCAGGAGCTGCGCGACGTGCGCGAGGCCGTCAAGCCCAAGGAGATCCTGCTGGTGGTGGACGCCATGACCGGCCAGGACGCCGTGAACGTGGCCAAGACCTTCAACGAGGAATTGGGCGTGGACGGCGTGATCCTCACCAAGCTGGACGGCGACACCCGCGGCGGCGCGGCCATCTCGGTGCGCGCGGTGACGGGCAAGCCCATCAAGTTTGCCGGCGTCGGCGAAAAGCTGACGGACATCGAGCCCTTCCACCCGGACCGCATGGCCAGCCGCATCCTGGGCATGGGCGACGTGCTGACGCTGATCGACAAGGCCCAGGAGAGCTTTGACGAGAAGGCCGCCATCGACCTGACGCGCAAGATGCGCACCAACTCCTTCACGCTGGAGGACTATTTGGAGCAGCTGCGCCAGATGAACAAGATGGGCTCGATCACGGACCTTCTGAAGATGGTCCCGGGCCTGGGCAGCAAGATCAAGGACGTAGACATCGACGAGGAGCAGGTCGCGAAGGCCCAGAAGAAGAACGAGGCCATCATCCTCTCCATGACGCGCATGGAGCGGCGCAACCCCGATATCCTCAACGCCTCGCGCAAGCGCCGCGTGGCCGCCGGCAGCGGCACCACCGTGCAGGACGTGAACCTGCTGCTCAAGCAGTTCGACCAGGCCCGCAGCATGATGAAGAGCATGATGGGCTCCGGCAAGCGCGGCAGGATGCGCATGCCGTTCGGGAAGATGCCTCGCTTCTGATTTGCGGGGCAAATCAGAAGCAGGGAGTAGGGACAAGGGAGTAGGGAGTAGGAATAGTCTCCCTCTCCTCCCCGCAATCACAATTCCTACTCCCTACTGCCTACTCCCTACTCCCTCAATAAATCCGGCTCACCACCGTATTTATACACACAACATCCGATATTATTAAGGAGGAATTCCAAATGGTCAAGATTCGTCTGAAGAGGATGGGCATGAAGAAAAAGCCCTTCTACCGCCTGGTTGTCACCGACAGCCGCAACCCCCGCGACGGTCGCTTTATCGAGGAGATCGGTTACTACAACCCCGTCTCTGAGCCCGTCGAGATGAAGATCAACGACGAGCGCGCCAAGTACTGGCTCGGCGTGGGCGCCCAGCCCACCGACACCGTCCGCGCGCTGCTGAAGAAGGGCGGAGTCCTGTAACCATGGTTGAGTTGGTCAAGTATATTGCCCAGGCCCTGGTGGAGAAGCCGGAGGCCGTGGATGTGCGCGAGGTCGAGAACGAGGACAGCATCGTGATCGAGCTGCGCGTCGATCCCGACGACATGGGCAAGGTCATCGGCAAGCAGGGCCGCATCGCCAAGGCGATCCGCACGGTGGTGAAGGCCGCTTCGGTCAAGACCCCCAAGCCCGTGTTTGTGGAGATCATCTGAGCCGCTTCTCAACGGCTCCGGCATACGTTGCCGGAGTCGTTTTTTTGCATCATCCGGAGCGCGCCTTGCAGTTTTATTCGTCTAACCTACTTAGTTAGCCATAAATAACGCAAAATTTTACAAAAAATGCATTTCAGACAAATGGGATATTGCACTTTTGATCGATTGGGTGTATAATGATCCTACATCAAAACAGGAGGTACTTATCATGGCTTATCAGATCAGTGACGAGTGCATCGCCTGCGGCGCGTGCGCTGAAGAGTGTCCCGTTTCCGCCATCTCTGAGGGCGACGGCAAGTTTGTGATCGACGCGGATACCTGCGTGTCCTGCGGCGCTTGCGCCGGTGTGTGCCCCGTGGGCGCCCCCGCCGAGGCTTAATCGGATCGACAAAAAACAAAATCCCGCTTCGGCGGGATTTTGTTTTGCTGTCGGCGGCAAAGCCATGACAACCCCTCCGGCCTTTCAGGCCACCTCCCCTTGAAAGGGGAGGCAAGATAAGTCGCGGCAGCCACTATTCCTGTTCCCTGTCCCCTATCCCCTGTTCCCTCGTTCCCCTACTCCCTACTCCCTACTCCCTACTCCCTATTCCATGACAATTCGTTTTCGATATTCTTACATTTATGTGCCCCGGCAGGAATACAGGAGCGAAGGGAGAATTTCTCCAATGTGGCTTGGTATGGGGCTCGAATCAAAGCCCGGCGGGCCGCCTACAAAAGACGATCGAGGGCATCATGCGAACGACTCAATCCAGAGGCACGGCGAACGCCTGCGCGCGCATCCTTCTTGCGGCGCTGGCGCTGTTGGCGTGTCTGGGCGTCGCCGCCATGGCGGAGACGGACGGCATGATGCGCGTGAAGCTGGCGCGGCTGGGCTCGCCCTCGTCGATCAAGATGTGCGCCGACTGCGACTATTCCCTCGACGCGGACCCCTCCCTGCGCTTCCCCGCGGGCACGGAGCTGACGCTCACCGCCGCGAACGGCGGCCTGGTCCTCAGCGCCGACGGCCAAAAAACATCGCTGGGCGGCGAGGCCCGGCTGGTGCGCGGCGCGTCCGGCGAGGCCGGCATGCGCTTTCTGTCGCCCGCGCTGTCCAACCGCTTCTGCGGCGACCTGCGCTTCACCGCCTCCGGCGACGCGATCACCACCACGCTGCGCATCTACGTGGAGGACTACCTCTACGGCGTCGTGGGCTACGAGCTGGCCCCCACCAGCGGCTTCGAGGCGTTGAAGGCCCAGGCCGTGGTGGCGCGCAACTACGCGCTGCGCCAGAAGGTCGCCCGCGCCTCCGCCGCCTACGACCTGGTGGACTCGGGCGACGCGCTGAGCTACCGCGGCTTCAACGACGCCCCGGAGTACGCCGAGGTGACGCGCGCGGTGGACGCCACGCAGGGCCAGGCGCTCTACTACGACGGCAGCCCCGCCACCTGCTACTTCTGCGAATCCAACGGCGGGCAGATCGAATCCTCCGCCAACGCCGTGGGCACGGCGCTGCCCTACTGCACGCTGCGCGACGACCCCTACGACCTGGAGGGCTCCGGCGCGAAGAAGACGGCCTCGCTGCGCAAGGACGCCGCGGAGCTGGACCCCCGGCTGGAGCGCGCGCTGATCGAGGGCGCGGCCGACCAGCTGGCGCTGCTGGGGTTGGATGTCGATCCCGCCTCGGCCCACATCGACAGCATTGACGCCGTCGACCCCGGCGAGGCGCTGTTCGCCGAGCCCAGCCGCCTCTACGCCACGCTGTCGTTCCAGCTGACGCTGACCGGCACGACCGCCGCGGGCGAGTCGCGCGTGGCGCAGGTGCGCGCCGAGGTCCCCACCTACGGCGGCCTCGAGGAATGGTACGCCCTGTCCATCAACGACGCGGACAACGAGACCGTGTGGATCTCCGAAACGGACCGGGCGTTTGAGGTCACGTTCCGGCGCAGCGGCTCCGGCCTCGGCATGAGCCGCCGCGGCGCACAGGTCATGGCCAAGAAGGGCTTTTCCTGCGAGGAGATCCTCGAATACTACTACCCCGGCTGCGAGCTGGTGCGGCTGTCGCTGGCGGACGCCTCCCTGAAGGACGCCGAGCCCGCCGCGGACCCCATCGCCAGCGCGCGGCTGAGCCAGAAGACCCGCGTCTACCAGGGCCCGGACGAGTCCGTGGCGGCGATCACCACGCTGCCCGCCGGGGCCACCGTGGACATCTACGCCGTGCAGGGCGACTGGGCGGCGCTGGGCAGCGGCGGCGTGTACGGCTTCGCGCACACCGACGCGCTGACCGACTTCGCGCTGATCGGCGTCACCGCCGCGCAGGTAAAGAACGAGACCTTTGCCCACGTCGGCGCGGCCGTGGACGTGCTGCAGCTGCCCGTCGCGCAGGCGCGGGTGCTGGAGCGGCTGAACAGCGGCGACACCGTGCGCCTGAGCGCCTACACCGACGCCTGGGCGCTGGTCACCACGCAGGCGGGCGCGGAGGGCTTCATCCCCCGCGGCGCGCTGACGCTGCAGGCCGAGGACGGCGCGCAGGACGGCGAGATCGTCACCGCGCCGGACGACCTGATGGCGCTTCTGACCGAGGACGCGGGCCTGTACGTGAACGCGGACGACACCGTGTCGCCCCGGCAGACGCTCGCCAAGGGCAGCTACGTGCAGATCCTGGCCTACAACCGCGCCTGGGCCTACGCCCGCACGGCGGACGGCCTGACCGGCTACGTGAAGCTCAGCGGCCTTTCGCCGGTGGACGCGCCCCAGGCGACGCCCGCCCCGGCCGAGGCGGCGGGCTCGGAGGTGACGATCGTGGAGGGCGAGGTGTATCGCTACGTCGCCGCCGCGGCGCTGCCGATGTTTGAATCGCCCGATTCCCAGTCCGCGGTGCTCGCCACGCTGGCCGGCAACGAGCAGGTGCGCCTGGGCGCGTACAACGAGGAGTGGGCGTGCGTGCGCGCGGGCGGCATGACCGGCTTCGTGCTGCTCAGCGGGCTCACCGACCAGGCGCCGGACGCCCCCGCGCAGACCGAGGGCGGCGAGGTGACCGTCGTGGAGGGCACGCAGTACGCCACCGTGATCGAGGACGGCGCGGCGCTCTACCCCGAGCGGGATTCCTCAAAGGAGCCGCTGACGCGCCTGCGCCAGGGCGAGAGGGTGCAGCTGGGCGCGTACAACAGCCGTTGGGCCTGCGTGCGCGTGGACGGCGTGACCGGCTTTATGCCGCTGGACGCTCTGGAGCTGAACGCGGAGGAGGC
>CACYET010000004.1 GCA_902773515.1 uncultured Eubacteriales bacterium
ACTGCCTACGCCCTCAACCAAGAGGAGGTAATTCCCATGAACATCCAGTCCGCAAACGAGCTGCGCAGCCTGTTCCTGCGCTTCTTCGAGGAGAAGGGCCACGCCCGCATTCCCAGCGCGTCGGTCATCCCCGAGAACGACCCGACCGTGCTGTTCACCACCGCCGGCATGCATCCGCTGGTGCCCTACCTGATGGGCGAGAAGCACCCGATGGGCACGCGGCTGACCGACGTGCAGAAGTGCATCCGCACCGGCGACATCGACGAGGTGGGCGATCCCAGCCACCTGACATTCTTTGAGATGCTGGGCAACTGGTCCCTGGGCGACTACTTCAAGAAGGAAATGATCCCCTGGAGCTGGGAGTTCCTGACCAGCCCCGACTGGCTGGGCCTGGACCCCGACAAGCTGGCGTTCACGGTGTTCGAGGGCGACGAGGACTGCCCCCGCGACGAGGAGGCCGCGAACCTCTGGCGGGCGCAGGGCGTGAAGGACGATCACCTGTTCTACCTGCCCAAGAAGCACAACTGGTGGGGCCCCGCCGGCATCACCGGCCCCTGCGGCCCGGACACCGAGATGTTCATCATCCGCGACCAGCCGCCCTGCGGCCCGGACTGCTCGCCGGCGTGCTCCTGCGGACGGTATCTGGAGATCTGGAACGACGTGTTCATGCAGTATGAAAAGCAGGCCGACGGCACGTTCATCCCGCTGAAGCAGAAGAACGTGGACACCGGCATGGGCCTGGAGCGCACCTACTGCGTGCTGATGGGCGCGAACACCGTCTACGAGACCGAGATCTTCTCCGGCATCATCGGCAAGATCGAGGAGTTGTCCGGCGTGAAGTACGGCCAGGACGAGGAGACCACCCGCGCCATCCGCATCATCGCCGACCACATGCGCACCGCCACCTTCATCATCGGCGACGACCGCGGCGTGACGCCCTCCAACGTGGACCAGGGCTACGTGCTGCGCCGCCTGATCCGCCGCGCCGTGCGGCACGGCATGAAGCTGGGCATGGAGGCCGGCTTCACCTGCGAGATCGCCCAAGTGATCATCGAGCAGTACAAGGCCGTGTATCCGGAGCTTTCGCGCAACGGCGCGCACATCCTCGAGCAGCTGAAGCTGGAGGAGGAGCGCTTCCAGAGGACGCTGAAGAAGGGCCAGGCCGAGTTTGAGAAGGTCTACGGCAACATGATGCGCAAGAAGGACGCGTTCACCGCGCTGAAGGCCAACAGGGCCGATCCCGACGCCGTGGCCGCCGCGCTGCGCGTGCTGCCGCCGAGCCCGGACAACAAGCCGATCATCGAGCAGGTGAAGGACGGCACGATCCCGGACGCGACCATCGACGCCCTGCTGGCGGGCTGCGCCACGATGGACGGCCGCAGCGCCTTCAAGCTGTACGACACCTACGGCTTCCCGGTGGAGATCACCTGCGAGATGGCCGCGGAGAAGGGCATCGGCGTGGACGTGGAGGGCTTCAACGAGCGCTTCAAGAAGCACCAGGAGGCCAGCCACGCGGGCGCGGAGCAGCGCTTCAAGGGCGGCCTGGCCGACCACAGCGAGCAGACGGCCCGCCTGCACACCGCCACGCACCTGCTGCACGCGGCGCTCAGGAAGGTCCTGGGGCCCGAGGTCGCCCAGAAGGGCTCGAACATCACCGCCGAGCGCCTGCGCTTTGACTTCTCCTTCGGCCGCAAGATGACCGACGAGGAGAAGGCCGAGGTCGAGCGCCTGGTGAACGAGTACATTAAGGCCGCCGCGCCCATCACCTGCGAGGAGATGACCGTGGCCGAGGCCAAGGCGCAGGGCGCCATCGGCCTGTTCGAGTCGAAGTACGGCGAGCGCGTGAAGGTCTACACCATGGGGCCTTACTCCAAGGAGATCTGCGGCGGCCCCCACGCCACCAACACCGGCGACCTCAAGTCCTTCAAGATCAAGAAGGAGGAGGCTTCCTCCGCCGGCGTGCGCCGCATCAAGGCCGTGATCGGGGAATAAAAGAGGGAATAACGCAATATGTCGCCCCCGCGTAAAACGCGGGGGCGATTTGTGTTTTCCCGGAATACGGACAGCAATTATGCTGTCCCTACGGCGGCATGCGAAACGCCTGCGGTTACACCGTAGGGACGCCATCATTGGCGTCCGCGGCTGCCGCACGGCATCCCCTGTAGGGGCGGCGTTGCGCCGCCCGTCATTTACGCCCGCCTCTGCGATATCCCAAATGTCCGGGGAACCGGATTGCCACGTCGGCTCATTGACATGAGCCTCCTCGCAATGACGTTCAACGTGGCGCATGTCGAAATAACGTCATTGCGAGGAGCATCCGTAAGGATGCGACGTGGCAATCTGGGTCTCAAAACCTGCAAATCGCCCCCGCCGATTGGCGGGGGCGACGATTATGGGTTGTCGTTCGATCAGGCCTCGGTGGTCGAAGCGGGCACGCCCACTTCGATGCCGTACAGCAACCACTGCGTGCCGTCGTTGTAGAAGGTGTAGCGGTCGTGCTCCTCCTTGCCGTCGCGGGTGACGAGCAGCTCGATGCTGAAGGCGTCATACTCCTTGCCGTCGACGGTCACCTTGCTCTGCGGGAAGAACTTGGCGATCTGGCCCAGCAGCGCCTGCTTCTCGTCTTCGGTCATTTCCTCGAGGCGCTTGGAGATGTCGTCGGTCAGGGCCTTGGCTTCGGCGCTCATGCCCTCCTTGGAGGCGTCGTCGATGGCGTCGCTGAGGCCCAGGGCGTTCAGCAGGACCATCATGCGATCCTTCACGGGCAGCTTGTTGAAGCGGGTCATCTCTTCCTTGGTCAGGATCTTGTCAGCGCCGACGATCTCAACGCTCACGTCGCTGCCTTCGCCGTCCAGGGTATCGCCGACGATCTTCAGCGCCTCGGCGATGGGCTGGTGATCCTCAGCCTTGACGCCGTTGACCGCGGTGGTCTCGGGAACCGCCTCAAGGGTGACTTCCTCAGCTGCCGGCGCGGCTTCCTCGGCCTGCTCGGCCTCCTCGGCCTTGTTCTCGGCCTCCTCGGCCTTCTCGGCGGTCTTGACGTGGCCGCACTGCACGCAGAGGTTATCCACGTACGTGTGGGCGATCTTCTCAGACGCGTTCTTGCTGACCAGCTTGCTGCTCAGGAGCTCGCCGCAGTCCTTGCAGGTGACGGTCTCGAACTTGTAGCCGGTTTCCAGGTGGGTCTTGTTGTTGCCGGTATCCTTCACCTTGCCGATGATGGTGGTCTTGGTCTCCTTGTTGGCGTGCGCGCACTTGTTCACGTGTCCGCAGGACGTGCAGACGCCGTTGCGATAGTTGTGCTTCATCATGACCGAGGCGTAGGGCTGGATGGTCTTGCTGATGATGCGGCCGCAATCCTTGCAGTAGAGCTCGGTGACCATGCGCGTGCCGTTGACCATGTGCTCCACGTCGGACCCGGTGTCGAAGGAGCTTGCCATGCCGTTGAAGTACCTGTTTTCCACGGTGTTGGCGTGCGCGCAGGCGCTGATGTCGCTGACATAGCCGCAATCCTTGCAGACGCCGTTGTCGTCAAAGTTGTGGTAGAGCAGCATGGTCTCGCCCTCGCTGATGATCTCATCCTCGACCAGCTCTCCGCAGTCCTCGCAATAGACGCGGCGGGACAGGACGGGCGTCGCCTCGTGCACCAGCTTGTGGCCGATGTTCTTGTAGGTGGCCCGGCCGGTGTTGGACATCTCCCAGCCGCCCAGGTTGGCGTGCTCGCACGCCGCGCGCTTGTAGCCGCACCCAACGCAGACGCCGTTGTCATCGAAGTTGTGGGCCTCGACGAGATCCACGTAGGTGCGACGTCCGTTCACCATCTCCAGGCAGTCCTGGCAGAGGTCGTAGATACAGTAATTGCCGAAGCGGCGGTGCTTAGTGGCGTCGATGGGCTTGCAGCGGGTGTCCTCAAAACCGCCTTCGAAATCCTTGATTACGTTGGCGTGCTTGCAGTCTCCGGTTTTCTGATAGCCGCAGGCATTGCAGAAGCCCTCCCAGTCGAAGTCGTGGTCTTCGGGCTTGGAGGCGGCCACGGAGGACAGCACCTCGAGGTCCATGCCGCAGTCCACGCAGTACAGCACGGTCTCGTTCACGCCGTTCATGGTGTGCTGCGTGGCGTCGAGGGGCGTGTAGCCGGCGGCCCTGAAGCGGGTGATCTTCTCGGTGCGCTTGTGCGCGCAGGTGTTCTTGTGGGCGCACAGGCGGCACACGCCGTTGGCGTCCCAGTCGTGAGGCTCCTTTACCTTGGAGACGGTCACCTGCTCGCTGCCGATCCGACGGTCGCAGTCCGGGCAGTACTTCCTCATGATGACATCCCTGCAGCACAGGTGCGTCTCGTTGCTGCCGGTATCCTCGTAGGTGGTCTTGTTATAAGAATCGTATTCCTTGTCGTAGGCGTTGGCATGGGTGCACTTCAGCTCATATCCGCATCCATAGCAGACGCCATTGCGATCGAAATCGTGCAGCTGCGGGATGGTTTCGACATAGGGCGCGACGTCGGCCTCGCCGAGGTATGCGCCGCAATCCGCGCAGTAGTTGGAATACCTGTAGGTATAGATCTCGTTGTGGTACTCGGCGTTGTCGAGCTTCTCATACTTGTGATCATCCCAGTCGTCGTCAAGGCGCACTTCCTTGTTGGCGTGGGTGCAGGTGTTCACATGTCCGCACGCTTCGCAGGTGTTCCCGCCCCAATACCAGTGGTTCCGCGTCTCGGAGACCGTGACGAGCGCGGGCTCGCCGATCCTGGCGCCGCAATCCGCGCAGACGGTGAACTGGCGGACCTTGGAGATGCGCTGGTGGGTCTTGTTGTCGCCGGTATCCTTGTAGGTGGGTTCTTCGTCTTCGTAATCGTCGTCCGTGTAGACGCGCACGGTCGCGTGCGGGCACGCGTACTGGCACTTCTCGCACACGCCCTTCTCATTGAAGTCGTGCTCCTCGAAGTAGGAGACGTCCACAGGGACCTCCGAGATGACCTGATCGCACAGTCTGCAGCGCGTGGTGACCGTCTTGGTGCCGGCCACGTAATGCCTGTTCTTGTTGCCCACGTTCACGCAGACCTTGTCGGAGTAGACGATGTCGACCGTCGTCTCGGGATGGGTGCACGTATAGCCGCATTCTTTGCAGACGTTCGTATACTTGCCGGTTTCCCAATCCCAGAAATCATGGTCCTGGAGTTCGGTATACGGGGTCTCCGTCTGCTCGATGTGCTTGTAGCAGTTGGTGCAATACGTGTAGTGAACGCTGGTGCCGCTGACCTGATGGTTGTAGGCGTCGCCGATGTTCGCGTAGGTGTTGTTCATGGTGTACCAATCGTCGGAGATGAGCGGGTGCTGGCACACATAGCCGCAAACTTCGCACTGGCCGTCGTAGAACCAGTGGCCTTCTACGCCCAGGAACTCGTTCTCTTCTCCGACGGGCTTGCCGGACATCCACATGCCGCAGTCGTCGCATTCGTTGTACTGCCAGATTTCTCCGTAGACGGCATGCTGAGAAGAGGGATCTGTGACGTGGGGGTCGTCGTACTTGTAGATGGTGGCCTGCTGGTCCATCACCGGATGCTTGCTGGTGTGGGGACAATCGTCAATGGAATCCTCGACATCTTCCGCCAGTGCGAACGTCGGCACCAGCAGCGCCGCGCACAGCAGAAGAGCGAGCAATAGACGGGGGATTCGGGTCTTCATATAATTCTACCTCCTGTTTTAATTTGTCAGGGTTACAATGACATTTTACAATATTTTTGCGAACAAAACAATTTCTTAATTGTTAAGAATGTATGACAACTATGGATTTTGCTGGAAATGTGACGGGGATCGGCGTTCCGGAAAAGGTTTCAGAACGCCGTTTGTTGACGCGAAATGCCGTTCCGTTTATAATGTGAGGAAGAAACACATTACAGGAGGCCTGACTATGCCCAACTTTGGCGGGATGTCCCTCTCCGAGCTGATTCGGCCGGAGGGGTTTGAATGCGCGTGTGGCAAGAGGCACGTCTGCGCGCTGAAATACCTGAACATCGGGCGGGGGATCGTCGAGGAGGTCCCGGCGATGATCGCGGCGATGGGGAAGCAAAAGCCGTTCGTGGTGTGCGACGAAAACACCTGGGCCGTGGCGGGCCGGCGCGTGGACGAGGTGCTGACGCGGGCGGGCGTGGCGCACGCGGTGTACGTGATCCCGCTGAACAACCCGGACGCCGGGCGCATCGCCCCGGGCGAGTGGGAGGCGGGCAGCATCCTGATGCACTTCGACGCCTCCTGCGACATGCTGCTGGCCGTGGGCAGCGGCGTGGTGAACGACCTCTGCCGCGTGGTGGCGAACGCCGCCGGGCGGCCCAGCGCCGTGGTGGGCACCGCGCCCAGCATGGACGGCTACGCCTCCAATTGCAGCAGCATGGAGGTCAACCACGTGAAGGTGTCCATCTACGGGCACGTGCCGCAGGGGATATTGCTCGATTCCGAGATCCTGGCGCAGGCCCCGATGCGGATGCTCTGGGCGGGCCTGGGCGACATGGTGGCGAAGTACGTGGCGGTGTGCGAGTGGCAGATCTCGCACCTGGTGACCGGCGAGTACTACTGCGAGGACGTGGCGGGGCTGATGCGCTCCGCGCTGAAAAAGCTGATGGCCGCCGCCGACCGCATCCTCGCGCGCGACCCCGACGCCGTGGCCTCGATCGCGGACGGGCTGGTGCGCGCGGGCATCGGCATGGCGTTCGCCGGGGTGTCGCGCCCCGCGTCCGGGCTGGAGCACTACTTCAGCCACATGTGGGAGATGATGGCGCTGGAGCGCGGCGTGCCCTACGACCTGCACGGCATCCAGGTGGGCGTGGGTACGCTGCTGACGCTGCAATTATATAGGAAGCTGCTCGCACAAACCGCGGCCCCGGACCGCGCGCGGGCCGAGGCGCACATGCGCGCGTTCGACCGGGCGGAATGGGAGGCGCGGGTGCGCCGCGTGTTCGGAAAGACCGCCGGGCAGATATTGGAGATCGAGGCAAAGACCCGCAAGAACGACCCGGAGAAGCACGCCCGGCGACTGGACAACATCGTCGCCCACTGGGACGAGATCGCGGCCATCGCGCGGCGGGAGCTGCCGGACTATGAAAAGCTGCGGGCCGTGATGGCGCAGACGGGCATGCCGCTGACGCCCGCCGACATCGGCATCCCCACCCGCGACGTGGTGGACGCCTTCGTCTGCGCGCGCGACATCCGCGACAAGTACCTGACCTGCTCCCT
Organism: uncultured Eubacteriales bacterium; assembly: GCA_902773515.1. Lineage (GTDB taxonomy): Bacteria > Bacillota > Clostridia > Christensenellales > Aristaeellaceae > UBA2862. The sequence continues at coordinate 7,227 of CACYET010000004.1, forward strand.
GCTCTGGGACCTGGGCCTGACGGACGAGTACGCGCGGTTTTTGGAGTCGTTCAATTGATTTGAAAAAAGATCCTTCGACTGCGCCGCTGACGCGGCTCCGCTCAGGATGACAACGACGGGGAACCTGCCAACCTGTCATCCTGAGCGAAGCCTTGCATCAGCAAGGCGCAGTCGAAGGTTTTTTTTCGTCGCTCCGCTCAGGATGACAACGTTTGGACAGTGCCGAGCCTGTCATCCTGAGCGAAGCCGCGTCAGCGGCGAAGTCGAAGGATCTTTTTCGCTGCCCTCTTATCCCCAGAACACCGACAGCGCGGGGATGACCTGCTTCTTGCGGGAGAGGATGCCCGGCAGGAACGCGCGGCCGTTCTCGGGGCGCACGTTGAAGGCCTGGGCGATCACGTCCGACGCGCCCAGGAACAGCAGGTGCGTGCCCTCCTGGAGCATGTCGGTGACCATGAACAGCATCATGTCCAGCTCCTTCTCGGCCTTGCGCTTCTGCATCGCGGCGAGGAAGTCGTCCGCGCGGCGCAGCACGCGCCCGGAGTCCAGCGCCACCACCTGGCCCACGCCCAGCGTGTGCCCGGAGAGCATGAACTCCTTGTAGTCCTGGAACAGGATGTCGTCGGGCGACTTGTCGTCGCTGGTGGAGGCGGAGAAGATCATCTTCCCCAGCTCGTCGATCGACTCGTGCGAGATCGACGCCATGCGCTCGGCGGTCTGCCGGTCGCGCTCGGTGCAGGTGGGGCTCTTGAACATCAGCGTGTCGCTGATGATGGCGCAGGTCAGAAGCCCCGCCATGCGCGTGGTGGGCATCAGCCCGCGCTCCATGAACATGCCGGCCACGATGGTGGCGGTGGAGCCCACGGGCTCGTTGCGCATGTAGATGGGGCTGCCGGTCTGCACGTCGGCCAGGCGGTGGTGGTCGATGATCTCCAAAATCTCGGCCTGCTCCAGCCCGGGCACCGACTGCGCCACCTCGTTGTGGTCCACCAGCACCACGCGCTTGCGGCGCGGCTTTAAGAGGTGGATGCGGCTGAGCGTGCCGACCACCTTGTTCTCCTCGTCCACGACGGGGAAGGCGCGATGCTTGTTGTCCTGGGCCATCTGGCGCACGTCGTCCACGTAGTCGGACAGCTTCGCCGGGCACAGCGACGTGGTGCGGCACACGCGCGACACCGGCAGCGACTGGAAGATCATCCGCGCCGCGCGGTAGGGCTCGTGGGGCGTGGAGACCACCAGGCTCTCGCACGGCACGCTCCGGATCGCCTCCGGCACCGACGCCTGGCACACCACGATGCAGGGCACGCCCGCCTTCAGCGCGTCCATGATCACCTCCGGCTGATGGCCGCAGAGCAATATGGTCTGCCTCGTCATGCAAATGGCCTCCTCGCCGCCGGTGGGCAGCGCGATGGTCACGCGGCCGCTGACGCGGTTGGTGGGGCTGCCGCCGTCCAGCACGATGCTGCCCTCCAGCGCGCTGACCAGGTTGAACACGGGGATGTCCTCGATCTCCGGGTGCAGCACCGAGCGCATGTCGTGGGCGGCGATGGTGTTCGTGGACAGCATGCCGAACAGCGTGCCGTCGTCCTCCACCACCGGCAGGGCCACGGTGTTCTCGTCCCGGTGCAGAAGCTGCCAGGCGCGGTCCACCGTCACGGCCTTGTTCAGCGCCGGGGGCGTGTCGAAGTTCAGATCGCCCACCTGGTTGCGCAGGTTGTGGATCAGCGTGGGCGGCTCGAAGCCGAAGCGGTCCAGCACCAGCTGGGTCTCGTCGCTGATGCGGCCCAGCCGCGCCGCCACGTACTCCCCGTCGCCCAGCGCGTTGCGCAGCTGGGCGTAGGCCATGGCGGATACGATGGAATCGGTGTCCGGGTTGCGGTGCCCGGTGACATAGATGGGGTCCATAGGCCACCTCCGTGTATGTGCTGCTTCCATTATAACACATTGGGGGCGCTCGGGGAAGGGCCAGTTTGCGCCACTTCCGCGTGCTAGCATACGAAAGCAAATGACAAATAATGAGCAAAAGATAACAAAAAATGCGTGGCGGAGGCTGGACAACGCGCGCCGGTTGTGCTATAATCAATAATGTGGTTGATGAGTGCATAGTTTAAAGCTCTTTTTTGTGCAGGTTGTGGAAATGATCACCATCATATAAACGCCTCATAAAGCCCGCTTTGAACGCGATAAGCCCGTCGACCCCCCGATTTCGATGCTAAGCCCTCGGGCTTGCACAATACATTCAAAGGAGTGTACCCCAGTATGAAGAAGATTCTTGCTATGTTGCTGTGCGCGCTGCTGATCGTCAGCTGCACTGCCGCTCTGGCCGAAAAGGTCGGCGTTTCGATGCCCACCAAGGACCTGCAGCGTTGGAACCAGGACGGCGACAACATGAAGGCCCTGCTGGAAGAGGCCGGCTATGAGGTCGACCTGCAGTTCGCCAACAACGACGTTGCCACCCAGCTGAACCAGGTTCAGACCATGATCGATGAGGACTGCGCTGTGGTCGTCATCGCCGCCATCGAGGGCTCCTCTCTGGGCGCCGCTCTGGACGCCGCCGGCGCCAAGGGCGTGAAGGTCATCGCCTATGACCGTCTGCTGATGGACAACGAGAACGTTGACTACTATGCCACCTTCGACAACTACATGGTCGGCACCGTGCAGGGCACCTTCGTGAAGGACGCTCTGGACCTGGACAACGCTGAAGGCCCCTTCAACGTGGAGTTCACCGCTGGCGATCCCGGCGACAACAATGCCGGCTTCTTCTTCAACGGCGCCATGGACGTGCTGAAGCCCTACATCGAGGAAGGCAAGATCATCGTGCCCTCCGGCCAGACCGAGTTCGAGCAGGTCGCTACCCCCACCTGGAAGACCGACGTGGCTCAGGCCCGCGCCGAGGACATCCTGGCCTCCAACTATGCCGACGGCACCAAGCTGGACGCCTGGGTTTGCTCCAACGACTCCACCGCCCTGGGCGTGACCAACGCGCTTGAGGCCAACTACGTTGGCGACTGGCCCATCATCACCGGTCAGGACTGCGACATCCAGAACACCAAGAACATGATCGCCGGCAAGCAGAGCATGTCCGTGTTCAAGGATACCCGCACCCTGGCGGCTCAGGTCGTGAAGATGGTCGGCCAGATCCTGTCCGGCGAAGAGGTTGACGTGAACGACACCGAGACCTACAACAACAACGTGAAGGTCGTTCCCTCCTTCCTGTGCGAGCCGGTGTTCGCCAACGCCGACAACTACAAGGAGCTGCTGATCGACTCCGGTTACTACACCGAGGACCAGCTGGCTGACTAATCGCCATATCGCGATGCAAGCTTTGATGCAGGCGGGCCTGTCCCGCCTGCATCATTTAAGGTATTGGCGAATTCTGAAGCGACCGCCAATGAAGTTGGAGGAAGAGCCATGGCTAAGATATTGCTGGAAATGAGGAACATTACCAAAACCTTTCCCGGCGTAAAGGCTCTGGACAATGTCAACCTCCAGGTGGAGGAGGGGGAGATCCACGCGCTGGTCGGCGAGAACGGCGCGGGCAAATCCACGTTGATGAACGTGCTCAGCGGCATCTATCCCCACGGCACCTACGAGGGCGACATCGTCTACGATGGGAAGGTTTGCAAGTTCTCGAACATCAAGGATTCCGAGAAGCTGGGCATCGTCATCATCCACCAGGAGCTGGCGCTGGTCCCGGAGATGACCATCGGCGAGAACATGTACCTGGGCAATGAGCGCGGGCACAAGTTCGCCATCGACTGGAACACCACCTACGCCGAGGCGGACAAGTACCTGAAGATGGTGGGCCTCACCGAGAGCAGCAAGGTGCAGGTCAAGACCATCGGCACCGGCAAGCAGCAGCTGGTCGAGATCGCGAAGGCGCTGGCCAAGCAGGCGAAGCTGCTGATCCTGGACGAGCCCACCTCGTCCCTGAACGAAGAGGATTCCCGCGCGCTGCTGGACCTGATGCTGGGCTTCAAGAAGCAGGGGATGACGATGATCATCATCTCCCACAAGCTCAACGAGGTCGCCTACGTCGCGGACAAGATAACCGTCATTCGAGACGGCACCACCATCGAGACCATCGACAACCGCGGCCCCGAGCCGATCAGCGAGGAGCGCATCATCAAGGGCATGGTCGGCCGCGAGATGACCAACCGCTTCCCCAAGCGCGAGGGCGTGAAGGTCGGCGACATCCTGATGGAGGTGGACCACTGGACGGTGCACCATCCGCTGTATCCCGAGCGCAAGGTGGTGGACGACGTGTCCATCAACGTGCGCAAGGGCGAGGTCGTGGGCATCTACGGCCTGATGGGCGCGGGCCGCACGGAGCTGGGCATGAGCATCTTCGGCCAGAGCTACGGCGTGAACTTCTCCGGCGAGCTGAAGATCGACGGGCAGCCGGTGAAGCTGAAGAAGAGCGAGGCCGACGCCATCAAGCACAAGATCGCCTATGTCACCGAGGACAGAAAGGGCAACGGCCTGATCCTCAGCCAGTCCATCAAGGTGAACACGTCGCTTGCGAACCTGGACAGCCTGGCCAAGATGGGCGTCATCGACCAGGACAAGGAATACGCCGTGGCCGAGGAATACCGCGACAAGCTGAAGACCAAGACGCCCTCGGTGGAGCAGCTCGTGGGCAACCTCTCCGGCGGCAACCAGCAGAAGGTGCTGCTGGCGAAGTGGATGTTCGCCGAGCCGGACATCATGATCCTGGACGAGCCCACCCGCGGCATCGACGTCGGCGCCAAGTATGAGATCTACTGCATCATCAACGACCTGGCGGCCCAGGGCAAGTGCGTCATCATGATCTCCTCCGAGCTTCCGGAGGTGCTGGGCATGAGCGACCGGATCTACATCATGAACGAAGGCAAGATGGTCGGCGAGATGAAGGCCAGCGAGGCGACGCAGGAGAGCATCATGGCGGCTATACTGAAATCAGGAAGGGGTGCGTGACGATGAAGGCAAGCAAGGTCAGTTCTTTCTTCCAGAAGTACACCATGGTGCTGGCGCTCGTTCTGGTCACGGTCTTTTTTGCTTGGCGAAGCGGCGGCAAGACGCTGCTGCCCGCGAACCTGAACAACCTGATCGCGCAAAACGGCTATGTGTTCGTGCTGGCGACCGGCATGCTGTGCTGCATCCTCACCGGCGGCAACATCGACCTGTCCGTCGGCTCGGTCGTGTGCTTCACCGCCGCCGTCGGCTGCAAGCTGATGAAGGCCGGCTGGGCCATGGTGCCCACCGTGCTGGTGATGCTGCTGGTCGGCCTGGCCATCGGCGTGTTCCAGGGCTTCTGGATATCGAAGGTCCATGTGCCGGCGTTCATCGCCACGCTGTCCGGCATGTACGCCTTCCGCGGCTTTTCCAACATCGTGCTGCAGGGCGAGACCGTCGCCATCAACAACGAAGCGTTCCTGAACGTGTTTGGCGGCGGCGCGAACTGCTATGTGCCGGACTTCCTGCACTTCCTGGCGGGGCCTGAAAGCAAGCTCAACGTCACCTGCCTGGTGGCGGGCATCGCGGCGGTGGTCGTGTTCGCGGCGCTGACCGTGCGCAAGATACTCGTTCAGAAGAAGCTGGGCATCAGCCAGTCCATCATCGGGCAGATCATCACGACCGTGATCATCAGCGCCGTGGTCATCTGGCTGACGCTGAAGCTGTCCAAGCTCAAGGGCATCCCCACGGTGCTGATCTGGATCGCGCTGGTGCTGTTGATCTACAACTACGTGACCACCCGCACCGCCATGGGCCGACACCTCTACGCCGTCGGCGGCAACGAGAAGGCGACGGCCCTCTCCGGCGTCAACACGCGCAATGTCTATTGGTTCGCCTATGCCAACATCGGCCTGCTCGCGGGCCTGGCGGGCATCCTCACGGCGGCGCGCGCGAAGGGCATCGACCCCACCTACGGCGAGGGCTACGAGATGGACGCCATCGCATCCTGCTTCATCGGCGGCGCCTCCGCCTACGGCGGCATCGGCAAGGTGTCCGGCATGATCATCGGCGCCACGCTGATGGGCGTCATCAACCAGGGCATGCGCATCATGGCGGTCGACACCAACTACCAGAGGGTCGTCAAGGGCATCGTGCTGCTGGTCGCCGTCATGTTCGACGTGCTGAGCAAGCGGCAAAAGCGCTAGTGAAAGGAGGATGACAACGATGGATAAGAAAGCAATCGTCGCAACGTTGAAAAAGAATGCCATGCTCGTCGTCCTGATCCTTGTGTATCTCTTCTTCATGATCATGACGAAGGGCAGCATCTTCAAGCCCTCCACTTTCCGGGCGCTGTTCAATGAGAACGCCTACGTGTACATCCTCGGCTGCGGCATGATGATGTGCATGCTCACCGGCGGCAACATCGACCTGTCCTGCGGCGCGTTCGTGTGCCTGCTGGGCGCCATCGGCAGCGTGCTGATGGTCATCAACGGCGTGCCCGTCGGCCTGGCCATCGCCATCATGCTGGCCATCGCCGTCGCCTACGGCTGCGGCCTGGGCTTCCTGGTGGCCTATGTGAACGTGCCGCCGTGGATCGCCACCCTGGCGGGCTATCTGGCCTTCCGCGGCCTGGGCACCTCGATCCTCACCAAGAACTCCTCCACCGGCTCCATTTCCGTCGGCACGAAGGAGAAATTCCTGAACATCTTTTCCAGGACGCTGTTTGAGACCCCCGAGGGGTCGCTGAACATGATCTGCCTGCTGGCCGGCGTCGTGGCCGCGGCGCTGGTCGTGTTCCTGGTGTTCAACACCCGCGCCTCCCGGCTCAAGAAGGGCTACGAGGCGGATTCCATCGGCGCGGCGGCGGTCAAGAGCGGCCTCGGCGCGGCGGCGATCCTGCTGGTCATGTGGAAGCTGGCCTACGCCGGCGGCATCCCCACGGTGCTCGTGTGGGTCGCCGCGGTGGTGCTGATCTACGGCTTCATCACCAGCAAGACGGTTGTCGGACGCCACTTCTACGTGGTGGGCGGCAACATCGAGGCGGCGCGCCTCTCCGGCGTGAACACCCGCCGGATCATGTTCATCGCCTACCTGAACATGGCGATCCTCACGTCGATCTCGGCGATGATCATGCTGGCCCGCTTCACCGCGGCCAACGCCGACGCCGGCAAGAACTTCGAGATGGACGCCATCTCCGCGTGCGTCGTGGGCGGCGTGTCCGCCAGCGGCGGCGCGGGCTCCATCCTGGGCATGGTCATCGGCGCGACGCTGATCGGCGTCATCAACAAGGGCATGACCCTGATCAGCCTCGACGCCAACTGGCAGCGCGTGGTCAAGGGCTTCGTGCTGCTGGCCGCCGTCGTGTTCGACATCCTCTCCAAGAAGCGCGAGTCCTGATTTTCAGGCGCTCGCCCCAGCGCCCCGCCGCCCCTGCGCGGCGGGGCGCTTTTACGCCCGAAAAAACGCCGCGCGGCGGCGTTTTTTCGTCTTGACAAAAGCCGCCCGCGACGATATACTTTCCACAATACGAACCCACTGAACCATGCGAGGAGAATATCAAGATGAGAAAACTGATTGCGACATGTCTTTGCCTTTGCCTGTGCCTTGCTGGTTTCGGCGGAGCCGCTTTTGCCGAAAACGCTTCGGCGGAAACCCCTGCGGCGCAGATGACCGCGGAGGAGCTTTACCAGGCCGGGAAGGCGGCTTTCGACGCGGAAGACTACGGGAAAGCGATGGATTACTTTCAGCTGGCGGCGGACGCCGGCAATGTCGAGGGTTGGAGAGGTCTCGGTAATCTGTACGCAAATGGCGCCGGTGTGGAAACAGATTATAACAGGGCGATTGAGTATTATCAGCGGGCTGCTGAATTGGGCGACGCAAAAGCATTTTATAACATCGGCTTGTTGTATCAGTACGGAATGGGTGTGAAACCGGACATTGGCCAGGCGGTTGAATACTATGAGAAGGCCGCTATGCTTGACGACAGTGCTGCCTGCGTTTTATTGGGTTCCCTGTATCAGTACGGAGAAGGGGTGGAGCAGGACATCGGCAAAGCCGCGGAATACTATCAGAAGGCGGTGGACCTGGGCGATACATCCGTGTGCTATACCCTGGGAGCCATGTATTACAGCGGCGAAGGGTTGGAACAGGACTATGGCAAGGCCGCGGAATACTATCAGAAGGCGGCGGAGGTTGGGGTGGTCCAGGCGCTTTGCGATCTGGGAATGATGTACTACACCGGCGAAGGCGTGGAGCAGGACTACGGCAGGGCCGCGGATTGTTTCGCGCAGGCGGCGGAACAGGAAGTACCGGCGGCGATGTTCGCGCTGGGGGAATGCCTGTGGCTGGGGCGGGGCCTGGAAAAAGACCCCGGCAAAGCGGCGGAATGGTACCGGAAAGCCCTGGAGGCGGGATATGATCCGGATGAGGAAGAACGGGTGACGCTGAAGGCCGCGCTGGGAGACGACTATTACGCATTTTACCCGGAGCCGGAGGAGGGAAAGGATTATTTCGTGCGGACGGCCGGGGTCCTGACCGGAGAGGAACAAACCGGCAGCATGGACCTGCGGTTTTATCTCTCGGCGCCCCATGTGCCGTACTACGGCCTGAAAGACTATGTCAACTTCATGTATCAGGCGGGGCTGACGGCGACGCCCTTGGAGGGCGGGATCTGGGAAGTCGACAATCCCAACGGGACGAAGATCCTGGTCGATCCTTCCGCCGGGACGATCGAAGCCGCGGACTGGGCGAAGTTCCAGATCCCGCCGCTGCCCTATACGACGGCAGTCGGCGTCAAGGATTCAGCCAGCCGCTGGACGTATTATTCCGAATTCTCGTTTGACGATCCGCCCGCCCCCGTAACCTTCGATTTTGCGAAGTACGGCATCCCGGTTTACGCGGACGGGGAGGACGTGTACCTGCCCCTGGAGCTGCTGTCCACGATGTTTACGGATGTGGCCTGCAACTTTGTGCTGTGGAACGGGGAATCGGTTTTGAGGCCGGTAGTGGATAACAATACGCTCGGCATGATGCCCCTCGAATGGTGTGAGAGCAAGTATATGAGCGGCCTGCTGGCCGGGAACAGGAAGCGGGAGGAAGACGTGATCCGGGAGGACTACGCGGAGCTCTGCTTCACCCTGGATTATTTCTTCGGCCATCCCGGCGTGGCCCTGCTGGACAGGGGTATCCGCGAAAAAGGCTTCGATGCCGCGCTGGACGATGCGCCGGAGCTGGCATCCATCAAAGACCGGCTGATGGATCCTGACATGACCGAATACATACTGGCGTTATACGATCTGTTCAATATCGGCCTGGACGACGGCCACTGCACGTACTCCGGAATCGATACCTTGACGCTTCCGGGTTTTCCCTACCCGGAGGTTGTGGAGAAGATCATGCCCCGCTTACAGTCGATGTTGCAGCTTAAGAACTTTGCCAGGCAGGGAATCAAAGGGGAGGTCGAGAAAGCGCGGAAAGCCGCCTGGGGGGACGATGTCTACCGGGAATGCGGCAACACCGCCATCCTCCGGATCGACGGATTCAATGAGGACAGGGCGGGCTGGGAAGCTTATTACGCCGGAAAGGGAGAGATCCCCATGGACGCTGTCGGGATTACCTGGACCGGCCTGAAGCGGGCCTCAGAAAACCCCGCGATCAGGAACATACTGTTCGACCTGTCCGTGAACGGCGGCGGCAGCAGCGATATGCTGATGTACATGATGGACCTGATGTTCGGGGAAAAGGTTTTCCGGGGCTACAACGTCCTGACCGGACAGCGCGAACACGCGATTGTGCATTCGGACAAGAACCTGGACGGCGTTTTCGACGAGAAGGATGACGAGGTGAAGTATGACTTCAACTATGCCGTGCTGACCACGAGGGCCGCCTTCTCCTGCGGCAACCTGATGCCTTTCCTGATGCAGGAGCACGGCGCGGTGCTTCTCGGCGAGCCCACGGGCGGCGGCTCCTGCAGCATACAGATGGGTGCGCTGACAAACGGCGGGCAATTCATGATGTCCAGCTGGCTCTGGGCCCTGCGGGACGAGAACGGGGAATCCGTGGAAGGCGGCTGCAAAACCGACCTGCCCATTGCGCGGATCGAGCCGGAGACGCCGACCCATGAGGATCCGCGGCTTTCCAGCGGCGACTACACGCCGTACTTTGACGACGTGATGCTGGACAAAATGATCAACGAATGGTTTGAGGAGCAGGCGCTGGCCCCTGCCGCGTAAGGCGCCGGAGGCGATTTGGTTCCAACAAGGCACAGAAAAACCGGGTACGCCCGCGACGCGAAAGGAGATTTTCCGTGGAGAATACGATTTCTGAAAAGGTCAATCGAAGCTCGTATCCGAGCCAGCTGCGCATCACCGACATCCGCTTCACCGACGTGGTGGGCGCGCCGATGCATTGCACGCTGATGAAGATCTACACCAACCAGGGCATCGTGGGCCTGGGCGAGGTGCGCGACGGCGGCAACCGGGTGTACGCCGAGATGCTGAAGAGCCGGCTGCTGGGCGAGAACCCCTGCAACGTGGAGAAGCTGTTTCGGCGCGTCAAACAGTTCGGCGGCCCCGCGCGCCAGGGCGGCGGCGTCTGCGGCGTGGAGGTCGCGCTCTGGGACCTCGCGGGCAAGGCCTACGGCGTGCCCGTGTACCAGATGCTGGGCGGCAAGTACCGCGACAAAATCCGCATCTACTGCGACACCGACGTGAACGGCAAGCACACCGGCGCGGACATGGGCCGGGCGCTGAAGGCCCGCATGGACATGGGCTTCACGTTTCTCAAGATGGACCTGGGCCTGAGCCTTCTGAAGGGCGAGCCCGGCACGGTGTGCGCGCCGCTGGGCCTGATGGAGGAGATGGACGTGGCCGAGCCGCTGTCCTGGGGCGGGGCCGGCGTCGTGCCGGAGGACAGGCGCGCCCTGCGCAACCGCGCCTACGACATGTTCAACGTGCCGCACCCTTTTACCGGCATCCACGTGACGGAGAAGGGCCTGGACGTGCTGGAGCAGTACGTGAAGGACGTGCGCGGCGTGATCGGCTATGAGATCCCGCTGGCCATCGACCACTTCGGCCACATCTGCGTGGAGGACTGCATCCGCCTGTGCCGCCGCATCGAGAAGTACAACATCGCCTGGGCAGAGGACATGATCCCCTGGCAGTACACGCAGCAGTACAAGCGCCTCAGCGAGGCGACCACCGTGCCGATCTGCACCGGCGAGGACATCTTCCTGGCCGAGGGCTTTGAGCCGCTTTTGACCCAGCGCGCCGTGAGCGTCATCCACCCGGACATCCTCACGTCCGGCGGCATCCTCGAGAACAAGAAGATCGGCGACCTGGCCCAGCGCTACGGCGTGGCGATGGCCGTGCACATGGCGGAGAGCCCGGTGTCGGCCTACGCCTGCGTGCACAGCGTGGCGGCCACGGAGAACTTCTACGTGCTGGAGAACCACTCGGTGGACGTGCCCTGGTGGGACGACATGGTGATCGGCGCGCCGAAGAAGATCGTCGAAAACGGCTTCATCGCCGTGCCCGACAAACCCGGCCTGGGCGTGGACGACTACAACGACGAGGTGCTCCGGGAGCATGTGCACCCCGACTATCCCGAGCTGTGGGCCGAGACGAGCCGCTGGGACGACGTGTACTCCCACGACCGGCTGTGGAGCTGACGGAGGCAAAAGCGTGAAGCATACGGTTGTTTTGACGGGCGAGGCCATGGCCGAGGCCCGGGACGCGCGGGCATACCTGACCGAACAGGGCTATCGCGTCGAGACGGTGCCGAAGAATATTCGGCTGTGGGACGAGGCGGCGCTGTCGGCCTTCGCCGAGCCCCTCGCGGGCGACCTGCTGGGCGTGATCCATCCCGCGCCCCAGCGCATCCTGGGCGGCGTCGAGGCCGTCTCCGAGGCCGACTGGAGCCGCGCCGCCGACGAGGGGCCGATGGCCGCCTGGTGCGTCACCAAGGTGTTCTGCGGCCTGATGGCGAAAAACGGCGGCGGCAGCATGATCTACCTGAACAGCATCCACGCCGAGAAGCCGGTGGGCAACGGCGCGCTGTTCAGCATGGGCTGCGGCGCGGTGCAGATGCTGTCGCGGGAGGCCGCGCAGGACTACGGCGAGTTCGGCGTGCGCACGTACTTCGTGCAGAAGGGCATCGCCCCGACCGACCCGGACAGCGCAAGCCCCGTCTCGGGCGTCTACTGCGGCGTGGACCTGCGCTACTGCGAGCGGAAGTACCCCGAGGCCGGGCACCTGAACGCGCTGCTGGCGTTTCTGCTGACGCCCGGCGCGGCGGCGCTGTCCGGCAGCGACCTGCGCGCGGACGGCGGCATGACGCTCTACTACATCCATCGCCGCAAGGTGGAAGGGAGGCCCTACTATGAGCGGCCGTGAGGAGCGCCGGGTCGCGCTGGTGACGGGCGGCGGCAAGGGCGTCGGCGCGGGCATCGTGCGCGTGCTGGCCGCGCGGGGCGTGCGCTGCTGCATCAACTGCAACTCCAACCCCGCCATGGCCGAGGACACGCTGCGCGCCGTCGAGGCCGCCGGGGGCGAGGCGTTCGTGCATCGGGCCGACGTTTCGGACCTCGGGCAGCTGCAGGGGATGGTGGACGCGATCATCGAGAGATGGGGACGCCTGGACATCCTCGTGAACAACGCCGCGATGCAGCCGAACCTGTACATCGATGAATACGACTACGACAAATTGCGCCGCCTGTGGGAGATCAACATCGGCGGGTACTTCCATGCCGCGCGGGCGTGCCTGCCGCATCTGCGGGCCAGCGGGTGCGGGCGCATCGTGAACATCTCCAGCATCCACGGCAAGCGGCCCACCGGCTTTGACGCGGGCTACGCCATGACCAAGGGCGCGATAAGGATGTTCACGCGAGAGCTGGCGCTGGAGCTTTACAGCGACGGCATCACCGTGAACGCCATCGACCTGGGCGGCTGCGAGATCGAATTCAAGACGGGCCGCGCGCCGTTTCGCGGCCACAGCCCCGTCGAGTGCCACAACCCGGCGATGCGCGGCTTTCGGATGGTGAAGCCCGAGGACGTGGGCGAGCTGGTGTGGTACCTGTGCTCCGGGGGCGCGTCCTCGATCACCGGCGACGGCATCCGGCTGGACAAGGGCGTCGTACTGATCTGACCGACCACACGAGAAGGGGAGAAACGCATGTTTTTCAACGATCCTGAGACCATCGTTCGCCTGACGCCGGAATGGACGGGCGAGCGCCTGCCCGACGGACGCCCGAAGGTCCCCTCCGACGTGCTGCGCCGCATGCGCAGGATCACGTTCGAGGAGGCGTGGGGCACGCTCTGGCAGCTGGGCTATCGCAACAACTGGGAGTGCGACTTCAAGATGACCCACGGCGACAACATCCTCGTGGGCCGCGCCGTGACCGCCGTGATGATGCCCTTCCGCCCGGACCTGGACAAGGCGCTGCGGGACATCGGCGGGCAGGAGGGCCACGTGGGCTTCTACAACCAGTGGGTGATCGATTCGCTGGTGGAGGACGACGTGGTGGTCGTGGACCTGTACGACAAGATCTTCGAGGGCACCTACGTGGGCGGCAACCTGTCCACCGCCATCCGCACGCGCACCAAGCGCGGCGGCGCGGTGATCTGGGGCGGCGTGCGCGATTTGCAGCAGATCGTGAAGATCGACGGCCTGCAGATCTACTATCGCGGCACGGACCCCACCGGCATCGGCAACTGCGTGATGACGGGCTACAACCTGCCCTGCCGTGTGGGCCAGGCGGCCTGCATGCCCGGCGACGTGGTGCTGGGCACGCTCAGCGGCGTGATCTTCATCCCCGCGCAGCACGCGGAGCAGGTGGTGGAGAACGCGGAGAAGTCCCACGTGCGGGACATCTTCGGCTTTGACCGCCTGCAGAGCAAGACCTACACCACCGCGCAGATCGACACGCGCTGGACGCTTGCGATGATGGAGGATTTCCTGAACTGGTTTGAGACCGATCCCCGCGCCGCGGAGTACCGCCACCTGAAGTGGGACCGGGAGATGGAAGAGGCGCGGAAGGCGGAAGAGGAGAGGCAATGAACGGAGGGACGACCATGCGGATACTCAACTTCGGCTCGCTGAACCTGGACTACGTGTACCAGGTGGACCACTTTGTCATGCCGGGCGAGACGCTCAGCGCGGGCGCGCGCGCCGTCAAGCTGGGCGGCAAGGGCCTGAACCAGTCCGTCGCGCTGGCGCGCGCGGGCGCGAACATCAGCCACGCGGGCTGCATCGGCGCGGGCGGCGAGGCCCTGCGCGAAAAGCTGGAGCGGGAGGGCGCGGACACCTCGAAGCTCATGCCGGTGGACGAGATGCAGGGCCACACCGTCATCCAGGTGAACCCGGACGGCGAAAACTGCATCCTGCTCTACGGCGGCTCGAACCAGTGCGTCAGCGCCGCGCAGATCGCGGACACGCTCTCCGGCTTCGCCGCGGGGGACTGGCTGATGCTGCAAAACGAGATCAACCGCCTGCCCGAGATCGTGGACGCGGCCTACGAGAGGGGCATGGTGATCGCGCTGAACCCCTCGCCCTACGACGCGAAGCTGGACGCCGTGGACTTCGGCAAGCTGTCGTGGCTGCTGGTGAACGAGGTGGAGGCCGGGCAGATCTCCGGCAGCGACGACCCCGAGGCCGCCTGGAGCTGGCTGCACAGCCGCTACCCGAAGCTCAGCGTACTGATCACGCTGGGGTCCGCGGGCAGCATGGCCTGGCGCGTGGACGGCGGCGCGGTGGAGACGGCGCGGCAGGAGGCGTTTAAGGTCAAAGCCGTGGACACCACCGCCGCCGGCGACACCTTCACCGGCTACTTCATCGCCGGGCTGATGGCGGGCGTGCCGCTGCAGGACTGCATGCGCCGCGCCAGCCGCGCCTCGTCCATCAGCGTCACCCGCCCCGGCGCCGCGGATTCCATCCCGCGGCTTGCGGAGGTGGAGGGGGAATAAGTGAGGAATAATACAAGGGGCTGTCTCAAAACATCTGACACAACGCGAACTGCATCGGTTATCCGCCGTAGGGACGCCATAATTGGCGTCCGCGGGCGGCAATTATGCCGCCCCTACGGTTTCGATTGCAGCCATTGTGTTGTTTTGAGACAGCCCCTTGCGTCATACCGTCTTTACTCCGCGTTCAGCGCGTCGAGGATCTTCTCCACCTGCGCGACCACGGACTTGTCGGGGGCGAAGCTGGCCAGCGAGCGCAGCGGCATGTACTGCATCATGGCCATCGCCATGTCGGAGGAGATGGCCTCCCGCGCGGCCTCGCTCTCCTCGCCGGAGGGCTGCAGGGCGCTCATGGCGCCGTCCATGAACGGCTTGAAGGCGGCGGCCGCCCGCGGGTCCTTCATGATGTCCATGACGATGGAGTCCATGTCGAACTTCACGGGGATGGCCTGCGTGCTGTTCACACGCACCGGCGCGCTCAACGGCAGGTCGCGGGAATGCGCGCCCACCTCGACGGCGTAGTCGCCGGTGGGGACGTGCCAGTCGTGGATCACATCGTTCCAGCAGGCGAAGCTGCGCTTGTCGAGCGCGAAGGTCACGTCCTTTGACTCGCCGGGAGCCAGCTCCACCTTCCTGAAGCCCTTGAGCTCGCGGATGGGCCGGATCACGTCACTCTCGGCGTTGCGCACGTACAGCTGCGCCACGGCCTTGCCCGCGCGGCTGCCGGTGTTGGTCACGGTCACGGTGGCCGTAAGGCCCTCGGTGTCCGCGATCTCGCTGGCGCTCAGGCGCAGGTTGGAAAACGCGAACGTGGTGTAGGACAGGCCGTAGCCGAACGGGAACAGCACGTCCATCTCCTTCTTGTCGTAGTAGCGGTAGCCCACGAACACGCCCTCGCGGTACTCCGTGCCGCGCGGCTCGCCGCCGTAGAACAGGTAGCTGGGGTTGTCCGACAGCTTCTTCGGGAACGACTCCGGCAGGCGTCCGGAGGGGTTCACATCGCCGTAGAGCACCTTCACGGTGGCGAGGCCCACGGCCTGGCCGCCCAGGTACACCTCCAGCACGCCCTTCACCCTGTCGATCCACGGCAGCTCCACCGGGGAGCCGTTGTGCAGCACCACGACGGTGTTCGCGTTGGCGGCGGCCACGGCCTCGATCAGCGCGTTCTGGGCGTCGGGCAGGCGCATGTGCGTGCGATCGTAGCCCTCGGACTCGTAGGCGTCCGGCAGGCCCGCGAACACCACGGCCACCTTCGCCTTCTTCGCGGCGGCCACGGCCTCGGCGATCATGGCGTCGTCGGTGCGGTCGGCCAGCGCGTCGTAGCCGCGGGCATAGACCACGTCCAGGCCCTCGGCGGCCTGCAGCGCGCTGGTGGTCTTGAAGCAGTTGATGTGGCTGGAGCCGCCGCCCTGGAAGCGGGGCTTCTCGGCGAACTCGCCGATGAACGCGACCTTGTCGGCCCTGTCCAGCGGCAGCACGCCGCCCTCGTTCTTGAGCAGCACCATGCACTGAGCGGCGATCTCGGCCGACAGCGCGTGCTGGGCCTCCTTGTCCCACTGGGTGTCGGGCCTGGCGCTTTGCAGGTAGCGGTCCGCGATCGTCAGGATGCGCTCGCAGGCGAGGTCCACGACGGCCTCGTCCAGCCGGCCCTCGCGCACGGCGGCCACGATCTTGGCGTCGTTGATGCCGCCGGAGCCCGGCATCTCCAGATCGAGGCCCGCGGCCACGCCGGCCACGCGGTCGGACACCGCGCCCCAGTCGCTCATCACGTAGCCGTCAAAGCCCCACTCGCCCCGCAGCACGTCCGTCAAAAGCCACTTGTTCTCCGAGGCGAAGGTGCCGTTCAGGCGGTTGTAGGAGCACATCACCGTCCAGGGCTTCGCCTCCTTCACCGGGATCTCGAAGCCGGGGAAGTAGATCTCGCGCAGTGTGCGCTCGTCCACGTCGGAGGAGGAGCTCATGCGGCGGTGCTCCTGGTTGTTGGCGGCGAAGTGCTTGATGGAAACGCCCACGTCCTGGCTCTGCACGCCCTTCGTGTAGGCGGCGGCCATCCGGCCGGTGAGGTACGGGTCCTCGCTGAAGTACTCGAAGTTGCGGCCGCACAGCGGGCTGCGCTTGATGTTCACGGCGGGGCCGAGCACCACGGAGAGGCGCTCGTGCTGGCAGGACTGGCCGATGGCCTCGCCCATCTGGCGGATCATGTCCTCGTCGAACGAGGCGGCGGTGGCGCAGGCGGCGGGGAAGCAGACGGCCTTGATGCTGTCGTTCATGCCCAGGTGGTCCACTTCGTCGTCCTGCTTGCGCAGGCCGTGCGGGCCGTCGGAGACCATCGTGGCCGGGATGCCCAGCCGCTCGACGGGCTTGGTGTGCCAGAAGTCCAGGCCCGAGCACAGGCCCGCCTTCTCCTCCAGCGTCATTTGGGAGATCAGGTGCTTGATGTCCATGGGGGATTGTACCTCCTTGTAGTGTTATCGTGTAAGGGAGTAGGCAGTAGGGAGTAGGGAGCAGGAATGGCTGAAAACATGGGGACTACTCCTGCTCCCTACTCCCTTGTCCCTACTCCCTGAATCAGTTGGCTTTCAAATCCACCGTGCTCAAATCCCACTCCTCGTGGATCTTGGGCACGTCGGAGATCAGGCGCTTGGTGTAGGCGGCCTGGGGGTTGATGATGACCTCGTCCGCCTTGCCGAACTCCACGAACTTGCCGTGCTCCATGATGTACACGGTGTCGGAGATGTAGTAGGCCAGGCCGATGTCGTGCGTGATGAATATGATGGTCATGCCGGTCTCGTCGCGCAGGTCCAGAAGCATGTCCAAAATCGTGGCGCGGGAGCAGGCGTCCACCATGCTGGTGGGCTCGTCGGCCAGCAGGATCTTCGGCTTGAGCAGGAAGATGCGCGCGATCATCAGGCGCTGCATCTGGCCGCCGGAGAGCTCGAAGGGATACTTGTTGGTCAGCTCCGCGAACTTCAGGTTCACGAACGAGCAGGCCTCCGTCATCATCTCGATCTTCTTTTGCTTCGGCAGGTTCCT
>CACYET010000005.1 GCA_902773515.1 uncultured Eubacteriales bacterium
AAGCAGGCGACGTGGCAATC
The DNA here is from genome assembly GCA_902773515.1 of uncultured Eubacteriales bacterium. Classification (GTDB taxonomy): domain Bacteria; phylum Bacillota; class Clostridia; order Christensenellales; family Aristaeellaceae; genus UBA2862. The sequence goes on from CACYET010000005.1 coordinate 21, forward strand.
TGGTTCCTTTTTTACTTATCTACCTTCGGAATCCCCGCGAAGCCCTTTTCGAGGTCGGCGTCGGTGGGGATGTAGTCGGTCATCTGGCCGTCGTGGAACTTCTCGTAGGCCACCATGTCGAAGTAGCCGGTGCCGGTGAGGCCGAACAGGATCGTCTTTTCCTCGCCGGTCTCCTTGCACTTGAGCGCCTCGTCGATGGCGACGCGGATGGCGTGGCTGCTCTCCGGCGCGGGCAGGATGCCCTCGACGCGGGCGAACTGCTCGGCCGCCTCGAACACGCTGGTCTGCTCCACGGCGCGGGCCTCCATGTAGCCGTCGTGGTACAGCTGCGAGAGGATCGAGCTCATGCCGTGGTAGCGCAGGCCGCCGGCGTGGTTCGCGGAGGGGATGAAGCCGCTGCCCAGCGTGTACATCTTCGCCATCGGGCACACCATGCCGGTGTCGCAGAAGTCGTAGGCGAACTTGCCGCGCGTGAAGCTCGGGCAGGAGGCCGGCTCCACGGCGATGAACTGGTAGTCCGCCTCGCCGCGCAGCTTTTCGCCCATGAACGGCGCGATCAGGCCGCCCAGGTTGCTGCCGCCGCCGGCGCAGCCGATGATCACGTCGGGCTTGATGCCGTACTTGTCCATCGCGATCTTGGTCTCCACGCCGATGACGCTCTGGTGCAAAAGCACCTGGTTCAGCACGCTGCCCAGCACGTAGCGGTAGCCGGGGTTCGACACGGCCACCTCCACGGCCTCGGAGATCGCGCAGCCCAGGCTGCCGGTGGTGCCGGGGAACTGCTCCAAAATCTTGCGGCCCACCTGGGTGGTGTTCGACGGGCTGGGCACCACGGACGCGCCGTAGGTGCGCATCACCTCGCGCCTAAACGGCTTTTGCTCGTAGGACACCTTGACCATGAACACCTTGCAGTCGAGGTCGAAGTAGGAGCAGGCCATCGACAGCGCCGTGCCCCACTGGCCCGCGCCGGTCTCGGTGGTGACGCCCTTGAGCCCCTGCTGCTTGGCGTAGTAGGCCTGGGCGATGGCGGAGTTCAGCTTGTGGCTGCCGGAGGTGTTGTTGCCCTCGAACTTGTAGTAGATCTTCGCCGGGGTCTGCAGCTTCTGCTCCAGGCAGTAGGCGCGCACCAGCGGCGAGGGGCGGTACATCTTGTAGAAGTCCTGGATGGCCTGGGGGATCGGGTATTCGCGGGTGTCGTTGTCCAGCTCCTGCTTGATCAGCTCGTCGCAGAACACCGGCGCGAGGTCCGCGGCCGACATCGGCTCCAGGGTCCCGGGGTTCAAAAGCGGCGCGGGCTTGTTCTTCATGTCCGCGCGGACGTTGTACCAATACTTCGGCATCTCGTGCTCTTCCAGGTAAATCTTGTAGGGGATGTTCTTCGCTTCGCTCATGGGAATGCTCCTTTCTCTTTGCGGGACGGAGTTCAAGATTCTTCGACTTCGGCTTCGCCTCCGCTCAGAATGACATTGTGCTGCACCCATGTCTGTCATCCTGAGCGAAGCGAAGGATCTTTTCACAAATCAAAAGCCCCTGTCCCAGTTGTGTTGCTGGGACAGGGGTCGTATTGTCTCCCTGCGGTGCCACCCGGCTTGACGCTTGCGCGCCCGCTCGATACCGTACCATCATACGGCAGCCTTTGATAACGGAGGGAACTCCGTCGCCCCTACTGAGATTCAATCCGTTCGGTTTGCCCTCGAAAGGCCATTCCTTCCCGCCGCCCGCGCCGCGATCACACCGCCCGCGACTCTCTTTGCCGTTCGACTGTTGGGAAGTACTCTTCTTTCTCAACGGTTGCGGCCAGTATAGCATGGTAAAGCGGTGATGTCAAGAGAAGAATCAAGAATTAACATTCGTCCTCCAGCTTGATCTTTTCCATCGCCTCGTCGGCGCGGAGGGGGGCGAAGCGGCGCACGCGGCGGGCGTCCATGCGCTCGTCGAACAGGCAGACGCCCCGCCAGTCGCAGTACTGGCAGGGGTTCTGCTGGCGGAAGCGGGCGGGCGCGGCCTGCATCAGCCCCTCGCGGATGCCGTCGAGGTGCTCCGCCGCCTTTTTCAGCGTGCGCTCCATCAGCGCGCGAAAGCCGTTCGCGTCGGTGGCCAGCGTGCCCTTGCGCAGGTCGCCGCCGGCGTTCACGCGCACGTTCAGCACCTCCGGGAAGTTCGGCGACTGCGCCTCGAGCAGCGCAAGGTCGTCCGGGGCCAGGCCGGTGAGCTTAAAACTGTCGCGCCGCTCCTTCTCCACCTCGCCGGGGTCGGTGCTCTGGGTGGCGAGGATGCCCTCGTCCAGGCCGAAGTAGTAGACGCCCGCGCTCTGCTCGCGGCGCTTCTTCATCGCCGCCGCCAGGTACACCGGCAGCTGCAAGCTCAGCCCGTGGTACACCGCGTCGAGGGCCAGGTCGCGCCCGCCGCGCTTGTAGTCGATCACGCGCAGGTAGCCGCCGGAGGCCCACTCGTCGATGCGGTCGATGCGCCCCTCCAGCGTGCACTCGCCGCTGACGGCGTTCACGGTCAGCCGCGCCACGCCGTCCTCCGCGCCGAAGTCCGTCTCCAGCGCGGCGGGGTTGAAGCGGCTGCCGCGCATGTGCTCGGCCAGCACCGCCGCGCAGGTGCGGGCGGTGGCCTTCAGCCGGCGGCGCTCCGCCAGGGCCACGGCGCTGTCGCCCAGCGGGCCGCTCGCCGCCAGCGCGTCCAGCAGCCGGTCCGCGATGCCGTCCATGCGCGCGCGGGCCTGCGCGTCGTCCAGCGCGTTCAGGTCGTCCATGCTCGCCTGCAAAAACTCGTGCACGGCGTCGTGGAAGAACGTGCCCTCGTCGCGCGCGCTGAGCGCGTAGGGCTCGATGCGCAGCGGGCGCAGGCCGTACTGCGTGAAGTAGGCGAACGGGCACTGGGCGAACTTCTCCAGCCGCGTCACGCTCTGGCGGCGCAGCTCGCCGTAGAGCGCCTTCGCCGTGGCGGCGCTGAGGCGCTCGGCGCTCTCGCCGTGGCGCAGCGCCGTGGCCACCTGATGAAGCGCGCGGTTCAGCCGTTCGCTCTGCCAGGCGGGGGTCCCGGCGTCGTCGATCACGCGGCGCAGGCCCGCCAGCGCGGCGCGGTCCAGCGGCCGGGCGGGCTCGCCCTCGCTCATCGCGGAGAGCGCGCGGGCCGAATAGGCCGCCGCGGCCTCCGGGGCCGAGCGCAGCATCTGCTGGATGCCCGCGTCGTCCGTCACGCCGCCGCGCGCCTTCAGCGCCGGGAACGCGCCGCGGATCAGGTCGATCAGCGCGCCGGGGCGCGTCGCCGCGCCGTCCGGGCCGCTCAGCGGGCAGGTGACGCACAGGTATTCCCCGGCCATCTCCACGGCGCTCTTGAGGTAGAAGCGGCGCATGCGCGACAGCTCCGCGTCGTCCGGGCCCACGTAGGCGTGGGCGAGGCGGGCGAAGGCCTGCCGCTGGCCGGGGTTCAAGAGCCCCTCGACGTCCGCGTCCGCGCGGTCCGTCTCGCCGAGGATCAGCAGCGCCTTCGCGCGCTGGGCGACGACGCGGTCCGTGGTCTGGGCGTACACGGCGTCCCCGGACTGCGGCAGCGGCTTCACGACGGCCGCGTCCAGCGATTCCTCCAGCGTCTGCCGCAGCTCGTTGAGCGGCAGCGGCGCGTCGCCCATCAGGCCCGCCATCTGGTCCAGCGCGCCGATGATGCGGTTCCACACCTGGCTCTCCTCGCCCGCCTGCTGGCGCAGGTCCGCCTCGATCAGCGCGTTCAGGTGGCCCTGCAGCCGCGCCGGGGCGTCGATGTCCGTCATAAAGCCGAAGAGCGCCGCCAGCTGTCCCTTCAAGTCGCCCGCGCGCTTCATCCGCCGCTTCAGCGCGTTCACCGGCGCGGCAAAGCGCTCGCGCACCGGCTCCAGCGCCTGGATCTCGGCCTCGGCGCCGCGCTTCAGGGGCCTGAGCAGCGCCCACGGCTTCAGGCCGTACTTCTGCGCGTGGTTGGCCAGGCGGTCGGCCTCGTCCGCGTCCAGCGGCATGTAGCCCGTGCGCAGCAGCGCCAGCGCGTCCTCCGCGCGGGGGGCGGCGTCCGCCAGCCGCAGCGCGCAGATCAGGCACTCCGCAAGCGCGTGGCGCGAGGCCGGGCGGCTGGCGGACAGGAACAGCGGCACCTCGTAGGCCCGGAACGCCTCCTGCAGCGGCTGGCGATAGGCGTCCAGATCGCGGCAGAGGATCTGGATGTCGCTCCAGCTCCAGTCGCGCTGCATCACCAGCCGACGGCACAGCGCCGCGACGAACCGGCACTCCTCCAGCGGGTTGCGCAGCACGGCCAGCTGCACCGACCTCGGCGCCTCCCCGGACGGATCGGGCCGGACGGGGAACGCGAACAGCTCCCGCGACAGCCGCGCGAGGGCCTCGTCCTGCTCCGGGCCGCGCACGACGAGGCATTTCCCGTCCGCCACGGGCGCTTCCTCCACGCGCACGCGCGTCGGACGCACGCCCGTCGCCCGCGCGACGGCGTTGTACAGCCGGTCGTACCCGGCCTTCAGCGGCAGCCAGGCGTCGAAATCCCGGGCGCGCTCGTCGTTCGCCAGCGGCAGAAAAGCGCTCGTCTCGGGGCAGACGGCCGCCACGGCCCCGATCAATTCGTGCAGCGTGGGCGGCGTCTGGTCGAAGCCGTAGAAGCACACGCCGGCCTCGCGCAGGAAGTCCGCCCGCGGCGCGCGCTCCACGGCGAGGGCGAACTCCGACTCGCCGTCCTGGAAGCGCCCGTCGATCAGCGCCTCGTAGGCCTCCAGGATCACGCCCAGGTCGTCCAGCTTCATGCGCAGCATGCCCTCCGCGGCCGCGGCGCAGGCGAACAGCGCCGCGGGGGTCAGCCCCGCCTGGCGGATCAGCTCCAGCTGGCGGGCGCAGCGGTCCGCGAAGCCGCGGCGGTTCACCGCCCCGCGGTACAGCGCCAGGCGCTCGTCCACCTGCCGCGCCGCGGCGCGCACCAGCATCACGCGTCCGCGCTCGTCCACGCGCACGCCCGCGGGCTGTCCGGCGGCCTCGAACACGCGGCCGCACAGGCGCTCCGGGCTCAAAACCTGCAACCGAAACGAGCCGGGCAGCTTGAGCTCCTTCAGGAGCATCCGCTCGGTTTGCAGCGTCAGCTGCTTGGGCACCACCACGATTTGGGCCGCGGCTTCGCCCGCGAGGCCCCGGCGCAGGACCTCGATCAGCGCCGCCTGCATCAGGCGGCCGCGCCCGGTATAGATGCGCATGGCCTTCCTCCGTGTCGCTGTGTATTCCAAACCCATTATAGCACAGCCCCCGGGGCCCGGGCCGATGAATTGTGACAAAAATGTAATATTTTTTCAACTGAAAATGGTTTATAATAGAGGCAACAATTGGAATGTTTCAGGCGTCCAAGACATACAAGGCTCTGCGAGGCCCGTTTTCATCCGGGGGTGGGGGCGGGTTGGTAAGCCTTCTTCGGACGCCTGAAGCATCCCATCGGAAAAAAGGACAAGGGGGTATTTGAACCATGAAGAAACTGCTTGCGCTGATGCTGGCCATCATGCTGCTCGTCGCGGCCCTGCCCGCCACGGCCTTCGCCGCCGGCAGCAAGAAGGTATACGTCTCCTCCACCGGCAAGGGCACGCTGAACCTGCGCGCCGGCCCCGGCTACGGCTACGACGTCGTGGGCTATGTGTACCACAACAATCGTGTAAAGACCTACGAGCAGAGCGGCGAATGGATCAAGGTCAAGCGCGGCAAGAAGGTCGGCTGGATCAAGACCATCTACGTCGACGGCACCACCAAGGCGCTGGGCGAGGGCTACAAGGCCGTCAGCTACGCCACCGCCGTCTATGCCGACGCGAGCATGGCCGCCGCCGTGGTCGGCGGCGTCTCCACCGCCGACACCGTGCGCGTGTACTACACCGAGAACGACATGGCCAGCGTGCACGTGACCGACTCCGGCCTGTCCGGCTGGATCCCGATCAGCGCCGTCGGTGTGACCGTGAAGCTGGTGCCCGACAACCCGCCGGATTACTCCGACACCGTGTACCGTACCACCGCCTCCGTGCTGAACCTGCGCGCGGGCGCGGGCACCCAGTACGGCGTCGTCGCCAAGCTTCCGCGCGGCACGGGCTGCACGGTGCTGGACGCCTCCGGCAACTGGCGCAAGGTCAAGACCTTCAAGGGCCAGGTGGGCTGGGTCTCCGTCAACTACCTGACCCGGCAGGCCACCGCGAAGGTGACCGCCAGCGTGCTGAACGTGCGCAAGGGCCCCGGCACCAACACCGCCGTCCTGGGCGGCTTCAAGCGGGGCACCCGCGTGACCGTGATGTACACCTCCGGCAACTGGGCCTACGTCACCGGCAGGAAGCTGACGGGCTACGTGTCGCTGAACTACCTGGTGTTCTAAAATAGCAAGGGGGCAATCCGATCCCTCGCATCCAGAAAGAGCCGTTCCATTGCAGTAGGGGCGCCGATGCGGCGCACGCCCCCGGCTGTGCCGGGTTCCGATCGCTGCCGCGCGGCATCGTGCAAGACAGCGGGATAAGGGCGGGCGGCGCATCGCCGCCCCTACTGACACATCCGCACCGCGACGACAAACGACCATAAGGGAGGACACCATCCATGAGAGCGCTGTTTATCGGCGGCACCGGCACCATCAGCGCCGCCATCGTCCGGCGGCTGGCGAACGAGATGAACTGGGAGGTCTGGCTCCTCAACCGCGGCAACCGCCCCGAGGCCGTGCCCGACGGGGTGAAGACCCTCGTCTGCGACATCGACGACGAGGCCCGCGTGCTGGAACTGCTGGGCGACACCACCTTCGACTGCGTCTGTGAGTTCATCGGCTTCAAGGTGGAGCAGGTGGAGCGCGACTGGCGGCTGTTCCGGGGCCGCGCGCGCCAGTACATCTACATCTCCTCCGCCTCGGCCTACAACAAGCCCGCGGCGAGCTACGTGATCACCGAGGGCACGGCGCTGGCGAACCCCTACTGGCAGTACAGCCGGGACAAGATCGCCTGCGAGGCGTTTTTGATGGCGAAGTACCGCGAGGAGGGCTTCCCGGTGACCATTGTGCGCCCCAGCCACACCTACGACGAGCGCAGCGTGCCGCTGGGCGTGCACGGCAGGATGGGCTCCTGGCAGGTGGTGAAGCGGATGATGGAGGGCAAGCCCGTGATCATCCACGGCGACGGCACCAGCCTCTGGACCCTGACCTTCAACCGCGACTTCGCCGTGGGCTTCACCGGCCTGATGGGCAACCGCCACGCGATCGGCGAGGCCTTCCAGATCACCGGCGACGAGACGCTGACCTGGAACCAGATCTACGCCACCATCGCCGACGCGCTGGGCGTGAAGCTGAACGCGCGCCACGTGTCCAGCGAATTCCTGGCCGCCGTGGGCGACCCCCTGGGCTACGACTTCACCGGCAGCCTGATCGGCGACAAGGCCGAGTCCGTGGTGTTCGACAACCGCAAGCTGCGGCGGCTCGTGCCCGACATGCGCACCACCGTGCCCTTCCACCAGGGCGCGCGCATCGCGCTGGAGAACATACTCGCCCATCCCGAGCTGCAGCGGCCCGACCCCGAGTTCGACGCCTGGTGCGACAAGGTGATCGCGGCGGTGGACGGGGCGAGGTTCTGAGAATCAATAGGAAGAAGAAACCAGATTGCCACGTCGGCTCCCGAAGGAGCCTCCTCGCAATGACGAAGCACGCAGGCCGTCGTTGTACGTCATTGCGAGGCGGCCGTAAGGTCGCCGTGGCAATCTGGTCTCCTCATATTCAATCCGCATCCATGAAAGGATCCTTCATGTTCCAATCCATCCTCCTCGCCCGGGCGGCGGAAATGGGCATACCCATGACGCCCGTCCAGGCGGCGCGATTCGAGCGCTACCACCAGATGCTCGCCGACGCGAACGCGCGCGTGAACCTGACCCGGGTGCCGGACGAGGCGCGCGAGGCGATCGACCGCAACTACCTGGACTGCGTCGCGCCGTTGGCCGGGGGCCCTCCCAGGGCCTGGGGCTTTCCCGAGGTCGAGGCCGCCGTGGACGTGGGCTCCGGCGCGGGCTTCCCGGGCATTCCGCTGGCCATCATGCTGCCGGATGTGCGCTTTACGCTGATCGACGCGCTGGCGAAGCGCGTGGATTTCCTGCGGGCGGTGATCGCCGAGCTCGGCCTGAACGCCGAGGCGCTGCACCTGCGGGCCGAGGACGCCGCCCGGACGGGCGGCCTGCGCGAGCGCTTTGACCTGGCCACGGCGCGCGCCGTCGCGCCGATGAACGCGCTGTGCGAATACCTGCTGCCGCTGGTGCGGGTCGGCGGGTATGTGCTGGCGCTGAAGGGCCCCGGGCTGGACGACGAGCTGCGCGATGCGGAAAACGCGCTGGCGATCCTCGGCGGGCGGCTGGAGCGCGTGCAGCCGCTGCCCATGCCCGGCCGCGACTGGGACCACCGCGCCGCCTGGATCGAAAAGGTCGAGCCCACGCCGGACAAGTACCCGCGCCGGGCGGGCATGGCCGAGAAGAGGCCGCTGTAAGAGCCGATTTGCAAAGCAAATCGGCTCTTACACGCATATCTTCCAACCCTCCTGAATATCCTATTCCCTGTAAACCAAATCCAATTCAGGAGGAGCACCCCATGAAAAAGGCAATCGCGCTGATTCTGGCACTGACGACGCTGACGCTGGCCCTGGCGGCCTGCGAGAACAAGACCACGACCACGGTCACCGCCACGGAGGCCCCCGCCCCCGAGGCCACGGTCGAGCCGGAGCCCACCACCATGGCCGAGGGCGCGGAAAACACCGTGGAAAACGCCGCGGACGCCGTCGGAGGCGCTGTGGACGACGCCGTGGACACCCCCGCCGAGAACGCCGGCACGGCGAATTGACACGACGGGCCCCGGCCGCACTGCGGCCGGGGCCCCGCCATACAATCTTCCACGGCCCTTAACACGCCCATATCGTTGCGCCGGTATAATGGCGCTGACTCTACAAAAGCACAGAGAGGCGGATGACCGTGAACCGAGCCCAAGTCGCCGGCCCGTATCGCCAGATCGCGAAGCTGGCCGTGCCCATCGTGCTGCAAAACCTGCTCAGCGCGGCGGTGAACTCCGCGGACGTGGTGATGCTGAACTTCGTCGGCCCCGCCCACATCTCCGCCGTGTCGCTGGCGGCGCAGTACGCCAACGTGCTGTTCTCGATCCTCTACGGCCTGGGCACGGGCGTCACGATGCTCTGCGCGCAGTACTACGGCCGCAGGGAGATGCGCGCCATCGAGGTGGTGGAGGGCATCGCGCTGCGCTTCTCGATGACGGCGGCGGCGCTGTTCGCGGCGGCGGCGCTGCTCGCGCCGCAGCTGATGATGCGCGCCTTCACGCCGGATCAGGAGCTGATCGAGATCGGCGCGAAGTACCTGCGCTGCATCTCCGTGGCCTATTTGTGCTGGGGCGCGGTGGAGGTCTACCTGTCCACGCTGCGCAGCATCGGCCGCGTCGCCATCTCCACGGCGCTGAGCACGGTGGCGTTCACGCTGAACATACTGCTGAACGCGGTGTTCATATTCGGGCTGTTCGGCGCGCCGAAGCTGGGCGCAATGGGCGTGGCGCTGGCCACCTCCATCTCCCGGCTGGTCGAGCTGGCCTTGGCGCTCGTCGTGTCCGCCCGCAGCAAGGACGTGAAGCTGAAGCCCTCGCTGCTCTTCGCGCGCAACAAGCTGCTGTTCAAGGATTTCCTGCGCATGGCGATGCCCGCCACGGCCAACGACGTGATCTGGGGCCTCGCGTTTTCGATGTACTCGGCCATCATCGGCCAGTTCCTGGGGCGCGACATGGTGGCCGCCTACTCGTTCGCGGGCCTGGCCCGCAACCTGGGCACGATCCTCTGCTTCGGCGTGGCCAGCGCCGGCGGCATCCTGTTGGGCCAGATCATCGGCGAAAACCGGCTGGACGACGCCGTGGACGCCGCGAAGAAGCTGATGCGCCTGACGGTGCTCTCCGGGGCCATCGGCGGCGGGATCATCCTGGCGGGCATGCCGCTGATGCTTCGGTTCGCGAACCTGACGGACCTGGGCAGGCACTACCTGAAGTACATGCTGCTGATCAACAGCTACTACGTGATGGGCGCGGCCGTGAACACCACGCTGATCGCGGGCGTGTTCCGCGCCGGCGGCGACAGCCGCTTCGGCTTCATCTGCGACACCATCGACATGTGGGGCTACGGCGTGCCGCTGGGCTTCCTCGCCGCGGCGGTGTTGAAGCTGCCCCCGTTGTGGGTCTACTTCCTGCTCTGCACCGACGAGTTCGTCAAGTGGCCCTGGGTCATCCGGCACTATAAGAGCAGAAAGTGGCTGAAGAACATCACCCGGGACGGGCTGTTTGAGGGGTAGAAAAGATCCTTCGACTCCGCCGCTGTCGCGGCTTCGCTCAGGATGACAATGATACCGCAACCGCAGATTTGTCATCCTGAGCGGAGCCTTGCGTCAGCAAGGCGAAGTCGAAGGATCTTTTATACCGTCAATCAGTGCGCCCAGTTGTACGCCTTGTCGATGGCGGACTGGTGCTCCTCGTTCACGGAGTCGGTGCCGTGGGTCTTGCTGCCCACCATGTGCAGGCAGAACTGGCCGTCGTAGCCGTTGTCGGTGATGGTCTGGTCGCCGTGGGGCATCGTGTTGATGGAGCAGGCGACGTACTTGCCGCCGGCCTTCAGGATCACCGGGATGCAGTCCCAGGAGTAGCTGCCGCCCGCGATCTTCTTCAGCTTGGCGGTGTCGGCGGCGGTGGCGGGCTCCACGTCGGCGTGGCTGTGGCCGCCCATGCGCTTGATCTTCACGGTGATGCCGCTGTCGATGTCGTAGATGTAGCCGTAGTGGCCGGTGGACAGCACGCTGCTTCCGCCGTCGTACCAGTTCATCTTCACGACCTTGCTCTTCCACGAGCCGGAGGACGAATGGGACGCCGCGCCGGTCGAGACCTTGCTGCGCGAGACCGCCGAGGCGGCCACGTAGCCGGTCTTCGAGCCGCTGGCGTTCTGCACGCACAGGTAGTCGCCGCTGACGCCCACCACGTACAGCTTCGTGTTCACGCCCACCGACACCTTGCCGGACGAGGACGACGCGCTCTTGTACACGTAGGTGCTCTTGTTGGTGTAGGCCTTGTAGCGGGAGGCGCTCTTCGTCTTCAGGTACTTCACCGGCACGTAGCCGGTCACGCCCTTCACGCTCACGCGCGCCCAGCTGCCGGAGACGTCCTTCACGCTCACGGACATGCCCTTCTCCAGCGGCGCGCTGCTGGAGGACGTGGAATCGGAGCTGTAGATGCGCGCGGACGAGCTGTTCACCGTCGCGTCGGTGGCCAGCGCGCCCGTCTGCATCAGCATCAGCGCCGCCAGCACCGCGCACAGCATTCGCATGGAATATTTCATAGAGGGTTCCTCTCCTTGTCATTTATTACCATTTGCCCATATTATATTACACATATGTTGACAATAGTCGCTCCGCCGCGAAACATATCTGCTTTCGCCACAAAAATGTCACGCATTTAATGGCCTGTTGTCCAAAAAAACGCAAAGTTTACAGGCGCATGCTAAAATGAGCCCACATTTTGCGACGAGGAGGCGCGCGCCATGGCCCGGGAACTGACCGAATTGCAGCAGATGGAGCAGCGCATACTGACCGACCTGCGCGAGCCGCTCTGGCGGCCGTTCATGCGCGCCATCCGGCGCTACCGGCTGATCGAGCCGGGCGACAGGATCGCCGTCTGCGTGTCCGGCGGCAAGGATTCGATGCTGCTGGCGGTGCTGACGCGGCTGCTGCTGCGCCACAGCGAGGTCCCCTTCGAGGCCGTCTTCCTGGCCATGGACCCGGGCTACAGCCCCGGGAACCGCCGCCAGCTGGAAGAAAACCTCCGGCGGCTCGGCCTGGACTGCGCGCTGATCGAGAGCGACGTGTTTGAGGCCGCCGACGCCGCGGCCGCGGCGTCGCGGCGGCCCTGCTTCATGTGCGCCCGGATGCGCCGCGGCTGCCTCTACCGCCACGCGCAGGCGCTGGGCTGCAACAAGATCGCGCTGGGCCACCACTACGACGACGTGATCGAGACCACGCTGATGGCGATGCTCTACGGCGGCCAGATCCAGGCCATGCCGCCCCGGCTGAAGGCCAAAAACTTCCCCGGCATGGAGCTGATCCGCCCGCTGTACCTGGTGCGCGAGGAGGACATCTGCGCCTGGCGCGACGCCTTTGACCTGACGTTTTTGCGGTGCGCCTGCCGGTTTTCCGCCGCCGGGGACGAGGCCGGCTCCGCCCGCGCGCGCGTCAAGCGCCTGATCGCCGAATTGCGCGCGGAGAACCCCAAGGTGGAGCAAAACATATTCAACAGCATCCACCGCGTGCAGCTGGACACGCTGGTGGGCTGGAAGCACCGCGGCGAGGAGCACTCGTTCCTCGAGGCGTGGGACGATTGACCCTTTTTTGCCGCAAAAGCGTCGCGGGAAGGTCCCCTTTTTGGTTGCCAACCGGACCCGGCGTGTGATATGATAGAGGCAGCAACGACGGGGGGAACGAAAGATGGACAAGAGGGGCTGGGACAAGGTCTTTGCCGCGCGGTTCGCCCGGCACGAGGACGAGCTGAAGTGGCTGTACTGCGAGCTGTACAACACCGACATGCAGGCCTACGAGTACTTTGTGGGCATGCTCTACCGCGCGTGGCAGGCGCGCCCCAAGGCGCTGCGCGCGCTGGACGCCCGGCGCGAGGCGGACCCCGACTGGTATCGCGGGCGGGACATGACGGGCATGCTGATGTACGTCAGCGCCTTCGCCGGGACGCTGAACGGCGTGCGCGAAAGGCTGGACTACATCCGCGACTGCGGCGTGAACTACCTGCACCTGATGCCGCTCCTGGAGAGCCCGAAGGGCCGCAGCGACGGCGGCTACGCCGTGTCGGATTTTAGGAAGGTGCAGCCGGAGCTGGGCACGATGGAGGACCTGGCCGCGCTGGCCGCGGACTGCCACGACCGGGGCATCGCCCTGTGCCTGGACTTCGTGATGAACCACACCAGCGAGGACCACGAGTGGGCGAAGAAGGCCCGGGCGGGGGACTGGGAGAGCCAGTGCCGCTACTTCTTCTACGACAACTGGGTGGTGCCCAACGAATATGAAAAGACCGTGCCCCAGGTGTTCCCGACCACCGCGCCGGGGAACTTCAGCTGGTGCCCGGCGCTGGGCAAGGTCGTGATGACCACGTTCTGGCCCTACCAGTGGGACCTGAACTACGCCAACCCGATGGTGTTCAACGACATGACCGACAACATGCTCTTCCTGTGCAACCGGGGCGTGGACGTCATCCGGCTGGACGCGGTGCCCTACATCTGGAAGAGCCTGGGCACGACCTGTCGCAACCAGCCGCAGGTGCACACGCTGGTGCGCATGATGCGCATGGCCTGCGAGATCGTCTGCCCGGGTACGCTGCTGCTGGGCGAGGTGGTCATGGCGCCGGACAAGGTGGTGCCCTACTTCGGCACGGTGCAAAAGCCCGAGTGCCACATGCTCTACAACGTCACCACGATGGCCTCCATCTGGCACACCGTGGCCACCCACGACGTGCGGCTGCTGCGCCACCAGCTTTCGCAGGTGTTCGCGCTGCCGGGGCAGTACACGTTCCTCAACTACCTGCGCTGCCACGACGACATCGGCTGGGGCCTGGACTACGACTTTCTGGGCGGCTTCGGCCTGGGCGAGGTGCCCCACAAGAAGTACCTGAACGACTACCTGACCGGCAAGTGGCCCGGGAGCCTGGCGCGCGGCGAGCTGTACAACGACGACCCGCGCCTGGGCGACGCCCGCCTCTGCGGCACCACGGCCTCGCTGTGCGGCGTGCAGTCGGCGCTGGAGAGGGGCGACACGGCCGCGCTGGACGGCGCGCTGACGCTGGACGCCGCGCTGCACGCGCTGATGTTCACGCTCAGCGGCGTGCCCGTGCTCTACAGCGGCGACGAGATCGCCATGGTGAACGACGACGCCTACCACAGCGACCCGCTGAAGGCCGACGACAGCCGCTACCTGCACCGCGGCAACATGGACTGGGCCGCCGCCGAAAAGCGCGGCGACGCGACGACCCCCGAGGGGCGGGTGTTCGGCGCGATCCGCCGGATGGAGGAGCTGCGCGCGGCGCACCCGGCGTTCGACACCGCCGCGAAGGTGCGCCTGCTGCCCGGGATGAGCGATTCGCTGCTGGGCATCGAGCGCCGCTTCGGCGGCGAGCGCCTGGTCGCGCTGTTCAACTTCGCCGAGTTCGCGCAGCAGGCCCTGCCCGGCGAGGACGGCGCGTACACCGACCTCTGGACGGGCGAGACCGTCCGCGCCGACGACCTGGTCATCCCCGCCGGCGGGTTTATGTGGCTCGTCGGGGAGTGAGAGGGTTGAGTGTGGAGAGTGGAGTGTGGAGTTAGAAGAGTGAGGAGTTAGGAGCGAGGAGTGAGGAGTTGATGGCGGCTGCCGCGCGTTCTCACAGTAGGGACGCCATAATTGGCGTCCGCGGCTTACAACCCCTCAGTCAGCTACGCTGACAGCTCCCCTTACACAGGGGAGCCAAGGCTGCCGCGCGGCATCCAAAAGCCTTCCCCTTTAGGGGAGGGTGCCGAACGAAGTGAGGCGGGAGAGGTCGTTCCCCATCCCTCGTAGGGGCGCCGTTTCGGCGCCCGCCAAAAGCCTTCCCCTCTGGGGAAGGTGGCACGGCGAAGCCGTGACGGATGAGGTCGTTGCGCCGCCCATGCCCCGCCCCCGCCTTGCCTCCCCACTGCGGTGGGGAAGCAAAGCTATTCGCGCCAGCAGCTAACTTCACACTCCACACTCCACACTCTTGCAAAGGAGCCCCATGAAAAGAGCGCTGTTGATTCCAATCATTATAATGGTCCTCCTCTCCGGCTGCGCGCGGCAGGCGGCGAACGAAGCCGCGCCCGCGCCCACGCCCGAGGCGACGCCCCAGCCCGTGCCCGGCGTGACGCTGGAGCCGGTGCCGATAGAGCCGCCGGACGGGACGGAGGTCCTTTCGTATGACGCGGCGGCGGCGAAGGTGCGCGCGGATTCGGACGCCGTGTACCTGTTCGCCGTGAACGTCGGCAAGGGCGACGCGCTGATCCTGCGCGCCGGGGACGCCGCGTGCCTGATCGACGCAGGCAGGGCGTGGGCGCGCGGGCGGGTCCTGCGCGGCCTGGCGCTGATGGGCGTGGGACGCCTGCCCGGCATAGGATCCCAGACGGGCGTTGATCGCCTCGGCGCGGTGTTTCTCACCCACACCGACGACGACCATGCCGGCGGGCTCGCGTGGCTGGCGGAAGAGGCTTCCGCGATCGTGGACCACTGGGCCGCCCCGGCGATGTTCACCGGCGTGAAGCCGTCGAAGCACCCGATGGTCCGGATCGCGGGCGACGGCGTTCAGTGGCTGGAGCGCGGCGACGAGGTCCCCGTGGGCGACAGCGGCGCGGCGCTGAAGGTGCTGGCCCCGGCCAGCCTTTACGAGGACAAGGACGACAACAACTCGCTCGTGATGATGCTCGAATCCCCACACGGGAAGATGCTGCTCGCCGGCGACATGGAGCTGCCCGAGGAGGCCGAGCTGCTTGCACAGGGCGACGACCTGAGGTGCGACGTGCTGAAGGTGCCCAACCACGCCGACGACGACACCACCAGCGCCGAATTCGCGAACGCCTGCGCGGCGCGGATCGCCGTGATCTCCACCTCCTCTGAGGAGAAGCCCGACACGCCAGACCCCGGCGTCGTCGCGCGGCTCGAGGCCGCGGGCAGCCAGGTGATCGTCACCGAGGACAGCGGCCTCGGCGTGCTCGTGACGCTGAAGAACGGCGTCGCGGAGGCGCAGTACGTGGACTTCGGCGCGCCGACCGTCTCGGGCGTTTCCATCGCGGACGTGGACGCTTCGGACGACCGAATCACCCTCCGGAACGCCTCCGCGACCGCCGCCGATCTCTCGGGCTGCTATCTCTACTCCGACCGGGGCGACGAGCTGTTCGCGTTCCCGGACGGCGCGACCCTCGAGCCCGGCGCGACGCTCACCGTCGGCACGAACTCCACCGACGGCGATTTCGACCTCCTCTGGGACGACGAGAAGGTCATCAAGAAGAAAAACGACGCGATTTTCCTGTACGACAGCTGGGGCCGAACGATCGACAGCATGTAATTGAGGAGGGCAACCCGATGAAGCGGATTTGGAAGCGCTGGCTGGCGGCGATGCTGGCACTGGGCATGATGATGTGTACGGTTCCCGGCGTGGCCGAGGCGGGCGCGGACGATTATGACCGGGCCTTCGAGCGGGGCTATGTGGACCAGGCCTGGGCCGCGCAGCCCCGGGACGGGCAGGTGACGTCCTCACAGTTCCGGGCGCTGCTGGCGCACATGGTCGAAGCCCTCGCGCCGAACCGCCTGGACTACTTCGACGCCAGCGTCACCGATTGCGACCTGCCCCTGACGCGGGAGCTCGCCATTTACATGAGCTGGTACGCGGCGGTGTGCGTCGGCGCGGACGACTACAACAACGACTTCGACTACAACCTGACCAATGGAGACCCCCAGGGCGAGACGGACGAGGACATCAACAACATGTTCGCCCTGTTTCCGACGCTGCTGGACAGCCGCGAGGTGACGGTGGGCGACATGACCTGGACCATGGAGGGCGTCGCTGCGACCTTCTGGAACCAGCTCCATGCCTCGCCGGTGTCCGGCCTGCAGACCGTGGCCTTCGACTACGACGCCGGCAGCATGCGCTATCTCGACCCCTTCACCGCGGAGGATGCCGTCCGCGCCGTGGCCCGGCTGTGGGACAGCAGCGGCGCCACGGCCGCGGCGGCGGTCACCGAGGGCGGCATTTCCGAGCGGGACGCGGCGCGGCTTGTGCAGGACGCCTTCCGTGCGGGCACGGGTGCCGAGAGTGGCTTCCTGTCCGCCGTGATCGCCGACGAGAGCGACCCGTATCTGGAGAGTCCGGCCACGCGCTTCTGGTTTGCCATCCTGGTTGGGAATTCCTACAACGAGTGGTTCAGCGGCGCGATGTGCGACGGGGACTGGAAGGCGTTTATCGACGAGACGGCCTCCGGCGACAACAACCGCCCGGAGATCACGGGATCGGTGCCCTCGGGCATGGTGGGCCGGTATGTGGAAAATGACCTGAACGGCATCTCGGACGATATGCTCGGCAAGCTGACCTGCTCGGCGTCGCTGTTTGAGATCTGCACCGACGTGGGCGGCTGGCTCTCCGGCGGCTTTGAGGGCGCGGTGCCCTACCACAACGCGACGGACCCCTTTTTGCCGCTCTGGGCGGTGGGCACGCTCTACGACCGTACCACCGGGGAGAAGGTGTTGTCGGACTATGGCGACGGCACGTTCCGCCCGCTGGATCCCATGACTGCCGATGAGGCGGCGGAGGCCGCCCTGCGCTACGGGCACAGCTTCGAGCCCGCGCCGGAGCTAGTGAGGTGGGAGGACGCCGGGACCTACGACAGAGCCATCATTCCGGACGCGCTGCTGAACCGGGAGACGACCCTGCCCTACAACGACTGCACCGCCCTGCCCGCCGAGTGGCACGGCGTCATGGCGTCCAAGATGTATCAGCTGTACAACCTGGCACTGGGCACGGATACGGACCACACGGTCTATGCGTATGATCTGGACATCGTGCGCGACTGCGGTCTGAACTTCGTGCGCCTCGGCCTCAGCTTTTCCCGCCTGCAGGGCACCGCGCGGCCCGAGTTTGGCGAGGACGGCTGCGTGAACCTCGCGCGCCTGCGCGAACTGGATCAGATCCTCGCCTGGTGCATGGAGCGGGATATCCACCTGCAGCTCATGGCCGCCGACCTGCCCGATGAGTATCTCAACGCCGTGGGGGGCGACTTCTTCGCCTGGATCGAGCGGATGGGCCACGGCCCGCAGACCAATGAGGAGATCGCCGATTTCGCGGCGTTCTGGGGCATGCTGGCGCGGCGCTACGCGGACATCCCCAACGAATACCTCTCCTTCAACCTGATGAACGAGCCGTGGATTGAGACCGACGAGGACTACGCGCGGCAGTTTGGCCCCGCCGTGGAGACCATTCGCGCCCAGAGCCCGAATCGCACCATCGTTGCCGATATCCACAACCCGGGCACCCTGACGGGCGAAACGATGGCTGAGATGGGCGTTGCCCTCAGCTCTCACTTTTACGAGCCGAACCGCTTTATCACTACCTCCGGCTGGTCTGAGGAGGATTGGATGCGGGAGGCCGTCCAGTCCGTAACCTGGCCGATGGACGGTCACGACGTCCGCTACTATTTCACGAACGCCGATTCGGGGCTGGTGCTCTACGACACCGTGCGAAGCACCGCCCAGGCGCACGGCGTGGGCTTCATGATGGGCGAGTGCGGCATCCTGCTGGACGGCGCGCCGGGGCGCTCCATATATCCCGAGTGGCGGTATGCAGACGAGACCATGTACGGCTACTATGCCGACCTTTTCTCGGCTCTCGAGGCGGACGGTACGCCCTGGTGCATGGGAGTGTTCAACTCCTCCGGCGGTCCGGTGCAGCTGCTGCCCCTCTACGATACGGAGTATGAGAAAATTGGATGCTATTACCTCGACACGCGCTTCCGCGATTTCCTGCGCAGCTGGGCGAAATAGCCGATTTGTGACTTTTATGGCCGCCTGTTGACACGCAGGCGGCTTTTGCGTTATCAAAATGCGACATTTCCCACAAGGGGCGGAGTATGTGGTATACTTATAGTCGGACTTTTATCCATATCGACCATCAAGGTGGTGAAACATATGGCGCTGATGCGCGTGGGCGGCTTCAACCTGGGCAAGAAGCGGGAGGAACTGCTCTCCAGCTACGAGGGCGAGGAGCCCTACATGCCCGGCGGCTACGAGACGCCCCATGACGGCGAGGAGCCCTACATGCCCCAGGGCTACGACGGCGGCTACGACGACGACTACGGCTACGAAGACGGCTATGGCTACGACGACGACGGCTACGGCTACGACGACGGCTATGACGACGCCAGCCGCTACGACGACGACTACGGCTACGACGAGGCCTACGACGACGAGGGCTATCCCGAGGACGGCGAGGGCCCCTATTACGACGAGGGCGAATACTTCCGCTACCCCGACACCGGCGTCGGCGAGCTGTTGAGCTACGTGGACGAGCACGAGTGGATCAACTGGGTGGCGCTGGCGCTGGTGCCGCCGCTGGGCATCTGGATGCTCTGGCGCAGGCGGCGCTACAGCCAGAATACCAATATCCTCCTCACGCTGGCGGCGCTTTTGTGGCTGCTGGCGGTGGTGGTGCTGGTGTTCGTGCGCCCGTTCCGCGCCCGTACCGACACCACGATCACGCCGCAGCCCGTGGGCGCGGCGGCGCTGCCCACCGAGGCCCCGGCCGAGACGCCCGAGCCCGCGGAGGCCGTGGTGGTGCCCACCGAGGAAGTGACCGACGCCAACGCGGTGTACACCGTGGAGGGCACGCCCTACTACCATCAGAGCGAGGGCTGCCAGGCCATCCCCGGCGGCGTGGAGGTGGGCCGCGTCGCCCGCAACACCGCCGTGGAGCAAAGCCTGCTGGCGTGCCCCTACTGCATGGCGGGCCAGTACAGCGACGGCCTGTGGGACATGGTGTTCGTGACCGCCGACACCGAGGACAAGAGCGGCATGAAGGTGTATTGCTCGGCCTACAACGCCTTCTTCCACACCGACCCCTCCTGCAGCGACCTGGGCGACGACGCCCGCGAGGTGGGCCTGAAGGAGGCCCTGCTGATGGCCAAGACCGCCTGCGAGAAGTGCTGCCCCGACGCGGGCCGCGAGGTGTTCTGCACGCTGGACGGCACCTACTACCACGTGAAGGAGGACTGCTCCGGCATGCGCAACGCCAGCAAGGTGACCTACGCCGAGGCGCGCGTGACCGGCAAGAAGCGCTGTCCCACCTGCATCGGCGGCGTGGACGAGGCCGAGCAGGCGGCCGACCTGAGCCAGTCGGGCTACTACGTCTACGCCACGCCCGGCGGCACCTACTACCACGTGAACTCCACCTGCTCCGGCATGAAGGACGCCAAGCAGGTACTGCTCTCCGACATGCTCAAGCAGAAGCGCCCGGCCTGCCCGGTGTGCTGCCCCGACGCGGAGGCCACCGTGTACGCCGAGAGCGGCAACCCCTACTACCACTCCTACGCCACCTGCTCCGGCATGACCAAGGCCACGCAGGGCATACTGGTCAACGCCCTGGCCGCGGGCCTCACCCGCTGCCCGGTCTGCTGGACCAGCACCACGGGGGGAGACAGCTGAGCAGAAAAAAAAAGAAGGCCGAAAGGCCTTCTTTTTTGTGAGGAGTGAGGAGTTGGAGGAAGCCGATCTCTGATCGCGGGTCACACCCACGTCAACACCTCGCAGCCGTCCTCGGTGATGGCGACGAGGTCCTCCACGCGCACGCCAAACTTGCCGGGCAGGTAGATGCCGGGCTCGACGGAGAAGATCATGCCGGGAGTGGCGACGGCCTCGCTGACGGCGGAGCAGTCGGGGAACTCGTGCTCGTCCAGGCCGATGCCGTGGCCGGTGCGGTGATTGAAGTACGGGCCGTAGCCGGCGTCCTCGATCACCTTCCGCGCGGCGCGGTCGATGTCCTTCAGCAGCGCGCCCGGGCGGCAGGCGGCGATGCCCGCGCGGTTGGCGGCGGTGACGATGTCGTGCACCTTCTTCTGCTCGTCGGTCACCTCGCCGAAGTGCACGGTGCGGGTCATGTCGCTGCAGTAGTGCTTCCACAGGAGGCCCACGTCCATGATCACGGTGTCGCCCGCCTTCAGGCGCGTGCCGTCGCTGTCGTGGTGGGGCTGCGCGCCGTTTTCGCCGAAGCAGATCAGCGGCGTGAACGACGGCCCGGACGCGCCCAGCTCCAGAGCCAGCCGGTTGTACAGCGACTGGATCTCCTTCTCGGTGCAGCCCTCCCGGAGCGCCTCGCCGATGCGCGTGCAGACCTCGACGTTCATGCGCGAGCTTGTGCGCATCAGCGCCATCTCCTCGGCGTCCTTGATCAGCCGCGCGTCGTCCAGCGGGCGGCTGCCCAGCACCGGGCGGATGTCGGGCCGCGCCTGCATCAGGCGGATGGTGAAGTGGCTGGGCCAGGTCTTGTCGATGCCCAGCTCGCCGGGGCGCATGTCCGGGGCCAGAACGGAAATGCAGTCGTCGGTGTCGTCGTACTCTACAAGCGGCACGTCCGACAGGCCCTTCAGCGCGAACAGCCGGTTCGCGTAGAGCTTCATATCGCCGTCCGCCGTCACGTGCAGCGCCAGCATCCGCTCAAACGGCTCGCACCACAGGCCCGTGAGGTAGTAGACGTTCGCCGTGCCGGTGACCAGGATCTGCGAAAGCCCCTGGGCGCGCATGTTTTGGGTGACCTTTTCGAGGCGGGAAGTATTCATAGGCAGATTGCTCCTTTTAAGCAAGAGTTTAGAGTTGAGAGTTTAGAGTTGAGCGAATAGCCGGGAAAACCTGCGGTTCTCAGGCATTCTCATCTAAACTCTGAACTCTGAACTCTGAACTCTAATCTCTCAATTCTCCTTCGGTTCGTACCGTTCGAGTTCCACGCCGCTCTCGTTCAGGATCTCGAGCGAGAAGTCGTCGGGGTAGCCCTCCTGGTACACCACGCGCTTGATGCCGGCGTTGACGATCATCTTCGCGCAGAGCACGCAGGGCTGGTGGGTGCAGTAGAGGGTCGCGCCGTCGATGCTGCTGCCCAGCCGGGCGGCCTGTATGATGGCGTTCTGCTCGGCGTGCACGGCGTAGCAGAGCTCGTGGTGTGTGCCGGACTGTATGCCCAGCTTTTCCCGCAGGCACTCGCCGCGCTCCACGCAGGTCTTGACGCCCGCCGGGGCGCCGTTGTAGCCGGTGGTCACGATGCGCTTGTTCTTCACGATCACCGCGCCGATCTTGCGGTTGGGCTTGTAGCAGCTGGCCCACGAGGCGATCACGCCCGCCAGCTCCATGAACCGCGCGTCCCACTTGTCCATGCGCACACCTCCATGCTTTGGTTGATGGTGTTATTATAGTATATCGGCGGGGGAAATGCAAACGGAAAAGATCCTTCGCTCCGCTCAGGATGACAGGGTTGGCATGGTCCAAACGTTGTCATCCTGAGCGAAGCGAAGGATCTTTCCCAATTCCCCCTACGGCAACACCCGGCGTCCCCAGGAGAACATGCGGTAGTAGTAGCCGGAGGCGAGGGTGCTCTCGACCACCTTCTTGGCGCTGGACGAGGCGTGGATGAACTTGCCGTTGCCCAGGTAGATGCCGGTGTGGTCGCTGGCGTCGGAGTCGTTCTCGTTGGTGTTGAAGCAGACGATGTCGCCGCGTCGCAGGTCGCCCATGCCGATCCTCGGCTGGGTCTCGTCGTAGCCCTGGCGGTAGGCCGAGGCCTCCACCTTGACGCCGATGTTCAAAAAGCTCCAGTACACCAGGCCCGAGCAGTCAAACCCGCTGGGGTTGTCCTCCTTGCTGTAGCCGCCGCCGTACTTGTAGGGCTTGCCCCGCTGGCGCTGGGCGCAGTAGATCACGTACTCCAGCTTTTCGGCGTTGGTCATGCTGTCGCTGTACGTCGTGGTCTGGGACTCGGTCGACGCGTACTCGCTGGTGGGCAGCTCGACGCTCGTGGTGCCGATGGTCAGTTTCGCGGTGGCCTTTTTGCCGTTGAAGCAGGTGGCCGTTACGGTGACGGTGCCCGCGGCCACGCCGGTCACCACGCCGTCGTTGTCGATGGTCGCGACGGCGGGATCGCTGGTCTCAAAGCGCACGCTGCCGCCGGTGTTCTTCGGGAACACCACCTGATACTGGCCGGTCTCGCCGATACGCAGCGTGGCGTTGGCGGGGGAGAGGCTGAACTTCTTGGGGCCCTTGACCACGGTCACCTGGCAGGCGTCCGTCAGGCCGTTGACGGTGCTGGCGGTGATCACGCAGCTGCCCCGCTTCTTGCCGGTCACGACGCCGTTGGCGTCCACGGTGGCGATCTTTTTGTTGCTGGTGGTCCAGGTGACGGTGGTGACGCACTCCGTCTCCCCGGCGGGGATGGAGAGGTTCGCCGACAGGCCGCCGTATACGTCCTTCGCGCCGATGATGACGGCCTGCTCGGACAACACGATGCCCGTGGGCGCGGCGGCGACGGTCACCGGCAGGGCGGCGGTCTTGCCGTTGTAGGTGGCGGCCACGATCACGGCGCTGCCCTTGCTCACGGCGGTCACCTCGCCGGTTTGGGCGTTCACGGCCACGCAGCCGGGCGCGGGGGAATCGGGGCTGACGGCATAGGTGATGTCGGCGGGGGCCTTCTTGCCGTTGGTGTAGGTCACGACGGGCTCCAGCTTCACGGTCTGGCCCGTGGCCATCGAGAGGCTGGCGGCGGGGAAGGCGATGGAGGCCGGGGACGGCTTGACCGTCACCTTGCACTTGCCGCCCTTGCCGTTGTAGGCCTTGATCATGATGGTGCACTTGCCCGCGCCCACGCTGGTCACCACGCCGTTGGCGTCCACGGTGGCCACCTTGGGGTTGCTGCTGGACCAGGCAAAGCTGTTGGAGGCGCAGCCCGACGGCATCGCGAAGGTCAGCTGGACGCTCATGCCGTCCGCCGCCAGGGTCACCTTCTTCGGGTCCACGATCAGCTTTTTCGGGCCCTTGAGCACGTTTACCGTGCAGCCGACCTCCTCGGCGCCCTCCATCCTCGCGTAGACGACGGCCGTGCCCTTCTTCACGCCGGTGATCACGCCGTTGGCGTCCACCGTCACGCACTTCTCGTTGTCGGAGCGCCATGTAATGGCGGGCAGGGCGCTGCCCTCGGGCAGCGCGTAGACCGCGAGGCCCGCGAACTGCTCCTTCACGCCGATGTTGATGGCCTCGGCGCTCAGGCGGATGCCCGCGGCGGGGGCGGCCACCGCCGGCGCGGCCACGGCCAGCTCGCCCTCCCCGGCGGGCTCCTCGACAACCGGCGCGGGCTCCTCGACGACGGGCGCGGGCTCCTCTACGACCGGCGCGGGCTCCTC